>JAITTC010000085.1 GCA_031287285.1 Christensenellaceae bacterium | reverse complement strand
ATTTACACCGCCAATGTCGATTCCATCCCCCTCATCGCGATCAGCGGCCAGGCGGTGCGCGCCCAGCTTGGCAAGGACGCCTTCCAGTGCGTCGACATCGCGGCGATCTGCAAGCCGATCGCCAAAAAAACCTGGTGCGTAACCGAACCCGCCGAGATTCCGGCCGTCTTTGCGGAGGCCTTCCACGCCGCGCGCTCGGGCAAGCCGGGCCCCGTGCTCATCGACCTGCCCCTTGATGTTCAGATGGCAAGCATCGACTATAGCCTGGACGATTACGCGCCCCTGCCCGTCGCAAAGCCTGCCCCCGATCAAAAGCTCGTAAGCGACGCGCTCGACCTGCTGCTTGCAGCCAAGGCGCCGGTGCTGCTCATGGGCGGCGGCGTCATCCTCTCGGGCGCCGAAAAGGCCTGCGTCGAGCTCGCGGAGGCGCTGAACCTGCCGGTCATCACCACCTATATGGCAAAGGGCGGCCTGCCCGAGGATCACCCCCTCAACGCGGGCCACGCGGGCATCCAGGTAGGGCAACCCATCGGCAACAAGATCCTGAGCGAGTCAGACCTCGTTTTAGGCCTTGGCTGCCGCTTTACCGACCGGCACACGGGCGATGCGAAAAGCTATGCGGAAGGCCGCAAGTTCATCCATGTGAACATCGAGCCTTCCGAGATCAACAAGATCATCCCGGCGGATATCGGCATCGTGGCCGACGCGGGCCTCACCATTCAGGCCTTTTTGGCCGAAATCAAGGCCCGGAAGCTGAGCCGCGCCGCGGGCGCGCGCGAACAGGGCCTGCAAGCCCTCCGTGCCTCGCTCGAGCGCCGCACCGACTATGAAACAAGCCCCATCAAGCCCATGCGCGTCTTTCAGGCCATCAACGATGTCTTTGACGACAGCACCATGTTCACCACGGGCTGCGGCCTGAACCAAATCTGGTCCGGCCAATTCCAAAAAATCTCAAAGCCCAGGCGCTATCTGCCCTCGGGCGGCGCCGGCACCCTCGGGTTTGACATCCCAGCCGCCTTCGGCGCCATGGTGGCCGATACACAGCAACATAAAGCGGTCGCGGTGATGGGCGACTTTGGCTTCACCTTCCTCGTGGAAGAGCTGGCCGTCGCCGCCTCCAATGAGGTGCCGCTCATCGTGGTCATCCTCAACAACGCCTACCTCTCGCTCATCCGCCAAAATCAAAAATATGCCTACGGCTATGAGTACGCCGTGCACATGCCCGAAAACAAGACCCTGATGGACTATATCCAGGTCGCCAAGGGCTTTGGCTGCGACGGCGAGCGCGTCTTCGATCCAAACGAGATCGCCCCGGCCCTTCAGCGCGCGCTTGACTCCAAGAAGCCCTACGTCGTCGAGTGCATCTGCGAGGAAGAAACCGACGCCGCCATGGGCGGTTCCATCCTCGCCGTCAAGGAGTTTAACAGCTAAATCCCCTTGCCGCCATGGCTTGTAAGCATCAAGCCGCGCCAGCGTTGGCCGGCAAAAGGCGCCGCCCCGGCATCTTTCGGGGGTGGCGCCTTTTTGCCTGTGCGCTTCGTTCGCAGGGGCTGAATCGCTTGGCGCTTGCGGGGCGCGCCGGCACGGAAGCGCCCGCCCAAGAGCTCAGGGCCAAGCGGCAGCCCGCATCCTTCGCCTTTTGCCCAGAGCAAAAAAGGTCGAGCGCTCTTCGCCCAAACGGGCTATACTTGGGGCATAAAGGGGGCGAAAAGCTTGCTGGAGCAAACGGAAGCCGTGCAGCGCATGCAGGACTATATCCTGGCCCATCTCGGCGACACCATCTCGCCCGCCGATCTTGCCAGGGTCTCGCACTATTCGCCCTGGCATGCCTGCCGCCTCTTCGCCGCGCTGACGGGCCTTACGCCGGCCGACTACATTCGCAAGCTGCGCCTATCAAAATCGGCGCTCTGGCTGCGGAATGCCCCCGGCCAGGTCGCTAAGGTCGCGTTCGCGCTGGGCTTTCAAAGCGTAGACGGCTACCAAAGGGCCTTTTTTCGCGAATTCGGCCGCAACCCGGGCCAATACGCCCGCGATCCAGTCCCGCTTTACCTCTTCACGCCCTACGGCGTACAATTCAGGCAGCCAAAAAGGAGGATCCCCATGGAAGAGCCCAAACCCGTCTTCATTCAGCGCCTTGACAAGCCGGCGCGCAGGGTTTTACTCAAGCGAGGCGTGGCCGCCGCGGACTATTTTGCCTATTGCGAGGAGGTCGGCTGCGACGTGTGGGGCCTATTGCAAAGCATCGAGTCCATCAGCGGCGAGCCAGTCTGCCTCTGGCTCCCTCCCGCGTACCGCAAGCCGAATACCTCGGAATACGTTCAGGGCGTGGAGCTTCCGCCGGACTATGACGGCATCGTTCCCGAGGGCTTTGAGCTTCTCGATCTGCCCGCCGCGCCCTATTTGATGTTCCAGGGCGAGCCTTTTGCCGAGGAGGACTTTGCGCAGGCCATCGAGGAGCTGCGCGCCGCCATCGCAAAATACGACCCGGCCGTGATCGGTTTCGCCCTAGACGATCAAAATCCCCGCATCCAGCTTGAACCAATCGGCAAAAGGGGCTATATCGAGCTGCTGCCAATCAAACTAGCTGCCACCTGAGGCAGGCCGGGGGTGCGGCGCTTCCTTGCTTTTTTTCGCGCGGTTCGCTATACTGTGCGCAATCGCTTCGCGGCGCTTCGCCGCACGCAAAAGCAGGGAGGCGCTTCCTTTTGAAGCCAAACCAAGGCAAATATATTCCCTTCCGGCAAATCGCGCTCCCGGCGCGCGCCTGGCCGGGGCGGGCCATCGAAAGGGCGCCCGCCTGGTGCAGCGTTGACCTGCGCGACGGCAACCAGGCTCTCGTCAACCCCATGAGCGTGCAAAAAAAGCTTGAATTCTTTCAAATCCTTTGCGAGATCGGCTTCAAAGAGATCGAGATCGGCTTCCCTTCCGCCTCGGACGCGGAGTTTGAAACCTGCCGCCGCCTCATCGAGGACGGCCTGATTCCGGACGGCGTGCGCGTGCAGGTCATCACCCAGGCGCGCGAGCACCTCATCCGCAAGACCTTCGAGGCCGTGCGCGGTGCCAAGGAGGTCATCGTGCACCTTTACGCCCCGATTTCCACCCTGCAGCGCGAGGTCGTCTTCGAAAAGGACATGGACGGCATCATTCAAATCGCGGTGGATTCGGCAAAGCTCATCCATGATCTGGCCCAGGCGGACCAAGGCCGCACAAAATACATCTTCGAGTACTCGCCCGAGAGCTTTTCGGGCGCGGAGGTCGAAAACTCGGTGCGGATCATCGACGCGGTGATGGAGGCCTTCCAGGCGAGCGAAGAAAAGCCCGCGATCATCGACATGACGGCCACCGTGGAGCTTTGCACCCCCAACACCTTCGCAGACCAGGTCGAGTATGTTTTGGCGCACATGAAAAGCCGCAAGGCGGCCATCGCCTCAGTGCACCCGCATAACGACCGGGGCACCGGCGTCGCCTGCGCGGAGCTTGCCCTGCTGGCGGGCGCCGAGCGCGTGGAGGGCACGCTGTTTGGCAACGGCGAAAGGACGGGCAATGCGGACCTGATCACCCTGGCGCTGAACCTCTTCACGCAGGGAATCGACCCGGGGCTTGACCTTTCGAACCTGCCCGCCCTGCGCGAAAGCTACGAGCGCCTGACGGGCATGCGCGTGCACGAGCGGCAGCCCTACTCGGGCGATCTGGTCTTTACGGCGTTTTCAGGCTCCCACCAGGATGCTATCCGCAAGGGGCGCTCCTTCATGGAAAGAAGGGGCGAGCAGCGCTGGATGGTTCCCTATTTGCCCATAGACCCGGCCGACATCGGCCGACAATTCGACCCCATCGTGCGCATCAACTCCCTGTCTGGCAAGGGCGGCGCCGCCTTCGTGATGCAGGAAGCCTTCGGCTACCGCCTGCCGCGCGGGATGCACGCGGAATTCGGCGCGCTGGTGCAGGCAGCTTGCGAGCGGAAGGGCGAGGAATTGAGCAACCAGGAGCTCTACGAGGTCTTTCGCCAAAACTATTTGGACTTCCCGGCGCGCTATCGCCTGCTGGGGCAGTCCTTCTTCAGCGAGAGCGGCGAAAACGGTTCCAGCGTGCGTTTCCAGGGCCGCTTGGAAGAAAATGCTGAAAATTCCCGCGTCATCGCCCTGGAAGGCATGGGCAACGGCCCGATCGATGCCTTTTTTAACGCCTTAAGAGGGGCTTCCATCGCAGGCTACACCTTCCTTTCCTACGACGAGCACGCGATTTCCGCGGGCTCCGACGCGCAGGCCATCGCCTATATCGAGCTCAAGACCCAAAAGGGCGGCGCGATTTACGGCGTGGGCATCGCGCCCAACATCAACATGGCCTCGATTCAGGGCGTGCTCGGCGCGATCAATCGCGCGGAGCATCTGGGGCTCTGATTCGCCGGGCAAGATGAAAAAAGGCAAGGGCAGGGGAGGATAAGCCCTTGCCCTTTTATTCGCAAAATCAGGCGCCTTCCCTTTCAGGCGGCGCGGGCCGCCGGCTGTATTCCCCGCGCGGATGTGGGCGCCGGTCAAGCTTCGCCCCGCCATAAGGGCATGACGCGCCCTTGGCGGCTTTTTGCCCATCCAGCGCAAAGGGGCACGAAACTTGGCGCGGTGAATGCCGGAAGCGCCAGCGAAGCGGCAATGCTCCATCGCCACCGCTCGGCGAAATCCCCCGAATCGCGCTATTCGCGCCGGACGCATACTTTCTCCCTGATAAGCGCCGCACCTGCCGGATTCGCGCCCATCGTCTCGTTCACTTTCAGGCGGCGGGGCTGCGAAGGCGCGGAAGAAACAGCCTGAAGCGGGCTCAGAATCCGGCCAAGCGGCGCGGGCCGCCGGCTGTGTTCCCCGCGCGGATGCGGGAGCCAGCTGGCTGAGGTGTCCGGGCTGGGTTTCAAGGTGGTGTTCCCCTCGCGGATGCGGGAGCCGGTCGAGTTTTGCCCCGCCATCAGGGCATGACGCGCCCTTGGCGGCTTTTTGCCCATCCAGCGCAAAGGGGCACGAAACTTGGCGCGATAAATGCCGGAAGCGCCAGCGAAGCGGCAATACTCCATCGCCGCCGCTCGGCGAAATCCCCCGAATCGCGCTATTCGCGCCGGACGCATACTTTCCCCCCTAATGAGCGCCGCACCTGCCGGATTCGCGCCCATCGCCTAGCTTATAGGCTGATCTCCTTTATGTTTTTGCGCGGGCAAACGGGGAAGTTCGCCCGCGAGCGTTTTAGCGGCAGCGCCGGCAGCAGGGATTGCAGCAGCAAGGCCGGCAGCAGCAGTTGCCCGGATTATAGGGACCTTCGTAGGTGTTGGTGAATGTGGGGTAGCCCTCCGGGTAGTCGATCGATTCCACTAAAAGGTTGTTCCTGTCGCCCAGCACGGTTGTGACAATGGCGGGTATGCTGCGGGAATCCATCGTCCAGCCGCCGCCGGATTCATCGAGCTCCCGGATGGTGTAAAGGTAGGAGGCCGGTCTGGCTTGGAGTTTAAACGTCGGGAAGAGGATGCTGCCGTTTTCGTCGCTTGTCGCTTCCGAAACCATTTCGCCTGCCGCGTCAAAAACCGCGAAGCTGAAGCCTGCGGTTTGGCCTGCTCCGTTGACGACTTTAGCCGCGCTTAGGTCTATGAGTGCGGGTGCAGTTACGGACGCGGGAGTTATGCGAAGCGCGCGGTATGCGTCATTTTGATTGTTGCTCATAAGGATCGTTTCCTCCTTATTTTTATACTCCATACTATGCAGCCACACCATAAAAGGTACTTCTAGAATAACAAGCCATAAAAAGGGGTCGCGGCAGGGCATTTGCGGCGCGGAAGGAAGCCTGAGCCAGCCTGCTCATCGGCGCGCGAAACGGTTTTGTGCTTTGCCTAAGCGATAAGGGAGCCGCAAGGAGTTGTTTCGAATCCGTTATGATTTTGGAGGAGGGTTTGCGCCGGACCCCCGCGCATGCTAGACTATTGGCGAAATGAAGTACGTTTTTAGGGAAAAGGGGAAATCATGCTAAAAACGAGCTACACGACCTTTGGCAGGCGCAAGCGAAGGGGCCTCAACTTCCAGCAGGTTTACGCGCTGGGGCTTTCGCTGCTCTTTATGGGCGCCTTTCTTTTCGTGTCGCTTCGCTATATGCTGGTCTTCGATCTGCAGGCGCCCCCAGGCCAAAACGTGCCTTTGCTGCCCGAGCCCCTGCTGCCCGGCGTGGTGCAGGCCCAGGCAGCCGCCCCAAGCGCCTCGTCAGGCGGGGTTCCTCCCTCCCAATCCCCTTCGGGCGGCACGGCCCAGCCCAGCCCTTCGCCTATCCCCGCGCCTACGCTCACCCAAGACGCCGAAAACGGCCTTTGGAGCTATGAGTCCGCGGATTTCAGCCTGCAAATTCGCCGCGAAGCGCCCAGCGCGGGCGTCGTCGCCACGGTCGCGCTCTTAAGCTGGCCGCAAGGCGCGCGCTGCCCCCTGCAAAGCGCCTTCGCAGGCGGCAGTTACGGGCGCAACCTTCGCTATAGAACCAGTGAAATCGCAGAAACCGAGGGCGCGCTTTTCGCCATCAACGGGGATTATTATGGCTTTAGGGGCGACGGCATCATCGTGCGCGGCGGCGCTCTTTACCGCGAAAAGCCCGCGCGCGATATGCTCTGCTTGTTCTCGGATGGTCATCTAGAGATCCTGCCCGAGGAGGGCGCTGACGCCCAAGCCCTTCTGGGTCGCGGCCTGCAAGACAGCTTTTCTTTCGGCCCGGCGCTGGTCGTGAACGGCGAACTCCCCGAGGCCTTCCATACCGACGTGCCCGGCGCAAACCCGCGCACCGCGATTGGCCAGCGGGCGGACGGAACCCTGGTCCTCGTCGTGGTGGACGGCCGCCTGCCTGGCTATTCCGAGGGGCTTAAAATCAGCGACCTGGCAGCCTACATGAAGGCGCTGGGCTGCGAAAACGCCTACAACCTCGACGGCGGCATGACCAGCTGCATGGTCTTTAACGGCCAAATCATCTCAAAGCCCTGCGGCGCCGGCAACCGCGAGCGCCCTTTGAGCGATATCCTCCTCGTGAAAGCCCCCCTCACCCAGCCATAAAGGAGACGCCCCCGATGAAAAAAGCCCTTTTGGTGCCCGATTCCTTCAAGGGCACGCTTTCTTCCGCCGAAATCTGCTCCATCCTGCGCGAGCGCATCCTTTTCCACTTCCCGGATGCCGAGGTCGTTTCCGTCCCCGTAGCGGACGGCGGCGAGGGCAGCGTCGACGCGTTTTTGGCCGCCATGGGCGGCGAAAAGGTCGTTTTGCCTGTCTGCGGGCCCTTCCCCGGCGAAGAAACGCAGGGCTTTTACGGCTTGGTTGACGGCGGCCGAACCGCCGTGATCGAGATGGCCGCCTGCGCGGGCCTGCCGCTGGTGGACGGCAGGCTTCAGCCCGACCAAACCACGACCTACGGCGTCGGCCAGCTCATCGCGGACGCGCTGTCGCGCGGCGTGCGCAAGCTGATCCTGGGCCTTGGCGGCAGCGCCACAAACGACATGGGCTGCGGCGCCGCGGCGGCCCTTGGCGCCCGCTTTTTTGATGAAAACAAAAAAAGCTTCGTGCCCACGGGCGGCACGCTCGCAAACATCCAGAGCATCGATGTTTCCGGGCTGAACCCCGCGCTTTCCAAGGTGGAATTCATCGCGATGTGCGATGTTGACAACCCCTTGTGCGGCCCGCGCGGCGCGGCAGCCGTCTTTGGCCCGCAAAAGGGCGCAAACGAAGCCCTCGTGCGGCTTTTAGACGAGGGCCTGCGCGTCGCCGCGGGCGCCGCTAGGCAAAGCCTTGGCCTCGATTTGATCGACATGCCGGGCGCGGGCGCCGCGGGCGGCTTTGGCTATGGCTCCGCCGCCTTCCTCGGGGCAAAGCTGCGGATGGGCATCGACACGGTGCTCGACACCGTGGACTTTGCCAGGCTCGTTCAGGGCGCCGACTATGTCTTCAGCGGCGAAGGCAAGCTCGATTCGCAGTCCCTGCGCGGCAAGGTGGTCCTTGGCGTGGCGCGCGCCGCCAAAAAGAGCGGCGTACCGGTCATCGACATCGTGGGCGACATTGCGGACGGCATCGAGGCCGTCTATGACGAGGGCGTGATCGGCGTGTTTTCGACCAACCGGCTGGCCGTGAACTTTTCGGTGGCCAAAAAGCGCGCCAGAGAGGATCTGCGCCTGACGGCCGACAACCTTCTGCGCTTTCTCGCAAAAATCAAGGCCTGACCGCAATGCCCGCAAGGGAAGCCCCGCTGCTTTGGCCCGTCTGCGCCGCCCGCTTCTAGGGCGGCTTTTATTGGAGCCCACGGCGAGGAGAGGGGCTATACTTTTTTCATCATGTATGTTAAGATAATGCCAAAAAGCTGGTTTTGGGCGATTAAGAGGAGGGGGACCATGCGCGGATGTTAAATTGATCGCTATTTGGGATTGGATCGACTGGGGGTCCATTCCGCTCGGCGCGCGCTGGACGGAAGCTGAACTCAAGCCGGATGCGCCTGAAAGCGCTCGAAGGGCGTTAGACGAATTCAAACGAAGAATGGAACAGTGGCCTGCCGACAAAAGCGAGGACTGAGCGAAGGCCTTACCTTCCCTTTTGGGGAAGGTAAGGCCTTATTTTGGCGGTGAAATCGCGCTTCTTCCGTGTGGACACGGGCGCAAGCGGTGATAGCGGCGTCATTTTTTCGCACGGCAGGCGCCGCCATTTGCTGTTTCAGCCAAATGCGAGGGAAATGAAAATCAGGCCTTAAAGGCGCTTGACAGGGCGCAGCGATAAAGCTATTATATTAGGAAAGCAATACATTGGCGAAGGGAGGGCGAACCATTGGGCTGGGAATTTGACCGGGACAGGCCGATTTATCTCCAATTGGAGGACCGAATTAAGGGGATGATCGTCCTTGGCGCGTACCCGCCGGGTTCTAAATTGCCCGCCGTGCGGGAACTGGCGGAAGCAGCGCAGGTGAACCCCAACACCCTGCAGCGGGCGCTCCTAGATCTGGAGCGCGAGGGGCTGCTCTTCGCCCAGCGAACCAGCGGCCGCTTCGTGACCGAGGACGAGGGGGCGATTCGGGCGGCGAAAGAGGGCCTGGCCAGGGCCGAGATCGAGCGCTGCCTGGCTGCGCTGCACTCGCTCGGCATCGGCGCAAAAGAAGCTGCGGAAATGATCTTGGGGCAGGAGGAGGGATAGGCTATGGCGATTTTGGAAGCGAGGAATTTGGGCAAGCGCTTCGGGCAAAAGGCCGCGCTGCAGGATTTCAGCGTTGCGATTGAGCCCGGGCGCCTTGTGGGGCTCCTCGGGCCGAACGGCAGCGGGAAGAGCACCTTTTTGAAGCTCTGCAACGGGCTGATCACGCCAAGCGCCGGCGAGATCCTGATCGAGGGGCAAAGGCCTGGCGCCGGAACGAAGCGCATCGTTTCGTACCTGCCCGAGCGCGGCGTCCTGAGCGAGTGGATGACGGTGCGCCAGGCTTTGGGCTTTTTTGCCGACTTTTACCCCGATTTTGACCGCGAGCGCGCGGAGGCGATGCTGGACGCCCTTGGCCTTGAGCGGGGAGCCAGGATCAAGACGCTCTCAAAGGGCACGAAAGAAAAGCTGCAGCTGCTGCTCACGATGGCGCGACGCGCGAAGCTTTATCTGCTCGATGAACCGATCGGCGGGGTCGATCCGGCCGCGCGCGACGTCATCCTGAACACCATCGTGCGCAACTACGATCAGGACGCGGTCGTCGTGATCTCCACGCACCTGATTGCGGACGTGGAAAGCATACTCGACGATGTGATCTTCCTAAAGGAGGGGCGGCTCGAGCGCTTCGCCCCGGCGGATTCCCTGCGCGAGAGCAGCGGCGGCTCGATCGACTCGCTGTTTCGGGAGGTGTTTCGATGAAAAAGCTCCTCAAATACGAATTCATCGCCGTAGGAAGGCAGTTTTTGCCCGTCGTTGGGGCGCTTTTGCTGGTTTCGCTCGTTTCAAGGGCGCTGGGGCAGCTGCCGCCCGAGGAATTCAACCCGTTCTTTCTGGTCGGGCGCGTGCTGGGCTATCTGCTGGTCGCCGGGGTGGCCGTGTTCGCGCTGGGGATCACGCTGCAGCGCTTCCGGGGGAACCTGCTCGGCGACGAGGGCTACTTGATGTTCACGCTGCCCGTTTCTATCGACGCTCTGATCTGGTCAAAGCTCATCGTGGCCCTTTTGATGTGCCTGCTTGGGCTGGCGGCCGCCGGATTTTCGATCCTGCTGCTTTCGATGCGAGACATCTTCGATACCCTGCAGTATGGCTTCAATGCCCTCTTTGAATTTTTGCGCAGCTCGGGGCCTGAGGGGGTTCGGATGCTGCTGCTCGCGGGGCTTGTGCCGCTTTCGGGCATCCTTCTTTGCTATATGTGCATGGCGCTGGCGATGCTCGCGGGGGGCAAGCGCGGGCTGGTCGCCGTGGGGCTGTTTTTCGTGGCGGTGACGCTCTTGCAGGTGATCGCCGTGGCGCTTGGCAGCGCGATGGTCAGGGCCGGCTGGTTTAGGGGCGATCTAGACCACGGGCCGTACTTCGCCGCGCTTGGCTGGATGGTGATCGGCATTGAGCTGTTCTTTGACGCGGTTTTCTACTTCGTGACGCGCTTCATGTTGCAAAAAAGGCTGAACCTGGAATGAGGCGGGCTTTGGCCTGCCGCCGAACCTCAAACAGCGCCCGGGCAAAACCGGGCGCTGTTTTTTGCGGCCGCGGCGCCAAAGCGAGAGGCAATAGGCCGGCAGCTGACTAGATCAACCCCGCGAAGAGAGGGGCGAGGATGACCGTCAGCAGCCCCGAAACCACGTTGCGGGCGATTCGAACCACGGGCCGTACTTCGCCGCGCTTGGTTGGATGGTGATCGGCATCGAGCTGTTCTTTAGCGCGGTTTTATACTTCGTGACGCGCTTCATGCTGCAAAAAAGGCTGACTCTGGAATGAGGCGGGCTTTGGCCTGCCGCCGAACCTCAAACAGCGCCCGGGCAAAACCGAGCGCTGCTTTTTGCGGCCGCTGCGCCAAAGCGGGGGCAATAGGCCCAGATCATCTCCGCGAAGAGGGGGGCGAGGGCGACCGCCAGCAGCCCCGAAACCACGTTGCGGGCGATTCGAACCACGAACCGTACTTCGCGGCGCTTGGGTGGATGGTGATCGGCATCGAGCTGCTCTTTGGCCCGCCGCCGCAGAGGGCAATAGGCCGGCCGCTGCGCTAGATCATCCCCGCGAAGAGAGGGGCGAGGACGACCGTCAGCAGCCCCGAAACCACGATGGCCAGGCCGCTCATCGCGCCCTCGACCTCGCCCATCTCAAAGGCCCTTGCCGTGCCGATGGCGTGCGAGGCGGTGCCGATGGCAAGGCCTCTCGCCAGCGGCTCGCGCACGCGAAAGAGCTTGCAGGCGAGCCCCGCGCAGAGATTGCCAAAGATGCCGGTCAGGATGATGAGCGCCGCGCTCACGGCGGGCAGGCCGCCGTTTTCTGCGGCGATGCCGATGCCGATCGCCGTCGTGACCGACTTGGGCAGCAGGCTTGCGTATTCTACGGCGTTGAGGTGCAGGAGCCTGGCGAGCGCAAAAACGCCCAGCAGGCTGGATAGAACCCCGGCCAGCGTGCCGCCCAGCACGGCCTTCCAGTTGCGCCGGAGCAGCCGCATCCGCTTATAGAGCGGGATGGCCAGGCAGACCGTCGCGGGGCCCAGCAGGAAGCTCAAAAGGCCCGCGCTTTCGATATAGCGCTCATAGGGCAGGCCCGTGAGGAGCAAGACCGCTATCACGAGCAGCACGGCCAGCAGCAGCGGGTTGAGCCAGGCCCATTTCAGTCTTTTTCGCGCAAAATCGCCGAGCAGATAGGCGGCAAGGCTTAAAACCAGCCCAAAGGCTGGCGCGCCCGAGAGAAACTCACCCATCGCCGTCTTCCCTCCCACCCTTTTTCATCAAAAGCTGCGCGACTTGGCCCGTAATCCCCATGACGAGGGGGGTTAAAACCAGCACGGCCAGCAGCGCGGCCGGCCACATCGACCTTAAAACGCCCCAAGAGCGCAATAGCCCGGCCGCTGCCGGCACGAAGAGCAGCGGCAGGATCGAAACCAGGAACTCGCCGGTTTCCTCCACGCTTTGGAGCTTCAAAAAACCAAAATGCAGCGCCCCCAGCAGCAGGACCAGGCCGTAAACGCTTGCCGGAACGGGCAGCGGCACCAAGAGCCGCAAAAGCTCGCCCGCGAGGCTGAAACCAAGGATGATCGCCGCCTGCGAAACCCACCTCATGCCCTTTTTCTCCCTTCCGTTTGTCGCCCAATCATACCAAGCCCGGGGCCAAAGCGCAAGCGCTGCCCAAAGGGGGCGCCTACTCCGTTCCTTTACTTGACAGGGAACTGCCCGCCCCCTATAATGCTGGCTAAACCTATATGTTTTTAGTGGAGGAAGGCCCATGCCAGGCTTGATGACCGAGGATTTTCTCTTAAATACGGCGGCTGCGCGGCGGCTCTATCACGACCATGCCGAGTTTCTTCCCATCCTCGACTACCATTGCCATGTCTCGCCGCAGGAAATCGCCGAAAATAAGCGGTTTTCGAGCATCAGCGAGCTTTGGCTGGGCGGCGATCACTACAAGTGGCGGCTGCTCCGGGCGGCAGGGGTTGACGAAGCCCTGATCACCGGCTCCGCGCCGGACGACGAGAAGTTCCTGGCCTACGCCTCTGTTCTGCCAAGGGCGGTGGGCAACCCGCTCTATCACTGGTCGCATCTGGAGCTCAAGCGCTATTTCGGCTACGACGGCCCCCTGAACGCGGAAACCGCCCGCGAGGTTTTTGCGCTTTGCAACGCGCAGCTGAAGGGCGAAGCCTTCAGCGCCAGAGGGCTGATCGAGCGCTCGAAGGTCGAGTTCATCGGCACGACCGACGACCCCCTCGATTCGCTGGCCTTTCATGAAGCGCTGGCCGGCGAACGGGCAAAGGGCGGCTTTTCGCCCCTCGTCGCGCCGACCTTTCGGCCAGACAAGGCCGTGAACATCGAAAAGCCGGGCTTTGCGGGCTATATCCGGGCGCTTTGCGGCGATGAAGCGCCAAGCCTTGCGGCGGTCAAGGCGGCGCTCCGCGAGCATTTGCGGCGCTTTGCGGCGCTGCAGTGCCGCGCGACGGATCATGGCCTCGACGCGCTCCATTTCGCCCCCTGCACGGAGGCTCAGGCCGAAGAAATCCTGCAAAGGGCGCTGGAGGGCGGGAGCCTGACCGCCCTTCAGCAGGCCGAGTACAGGACGAACTTGCTCTTGTTCCTTGGCGAAGCGGTGTTTGAGCAGGGGCTGACGATGCAGCTGCACTTCGGCGTGCAGCGCAATGTGAACGAGAAAATGCTTTCGCTTCTGGGGCCCGACACGGGCTTTGACGTGATGGCTTCGCCCGATATTTCCCTGGCGCTCTCGGGCTTTTTAAACGCCCTCTATAAGAAGGATCGCCTGCCGAAGACCATCGTCTATTCCCTCAACCCGGCCGATAACGCGGTCATCGATTCCGTCGTCGGCGCCTTTCAGGGCGGAGGGGAAATGCGGGTGCAGCATGGCAGCGCCTGGTGGTTTAACGACACGAAGGAGGGCATCTTAAGTCAATTGAGCTCCCTGGCGCAAGGCGGCATTTTGGGCTGCTTCGTGGGGATGCTGACCGACTCGCGCAGCTTCCTTTCTTATGCCAGGCACGAATACTTCCGCCGCCTGCTCTGCCGGCTGATCGGGGGATGGGTCGAAGAAGGCGAGCTCTTTGCCGACTACGGCGCGCTGGGGGGGCTCGTCCGCGATGTTTCGTACTTCAACGCGAAGCGCTTCTTCGCGCTTTAGATAACACAAACAACAAGGGAGTGGTTTCATTGAACGCACAGCTGAAAAGGCTGAGCTACGGCGGTCTGTTCCTGGCCCTCGTCACGGTCGCGACGATGTACATCCGGGTGCCGACCCTGATCGGCTACGCAAACCTCGGCGACGGCTTCATCCTAGGCTCCGCCGTGCTGCTGGGGCCCTTTGCGGCCGTCGTGGGCGGCGTTGGCTCCGCCCTGGCCGATCTGCTTCTTGGCTACAGCATCTATGCCCCGGCCACGCTCGTCATCAAGGGCCTGATGGGCCTTTGCGCCGCGCTGTTCATCCGCAAGGGCTTCCCCTTCCGGCTTCTTGGCTTCGTTCTGGCAGAACTCATCATGGTGCTTGGCTACTTCGCCTTTGAATGCTTTGCTTATACGCCGGCCTCGGCGCTGCTCTCGGTGCCCGCGAACCTCATGCAGGGCTTGGTGGGCATCGCCGTGGCGCTGGCGCTGAACCCGCTGCTCCAGCGCCTGAAAGAGCGTTAAGGCAGTGCTCTTGATGCTCTCTTCCGGCGTGAGCGCCCTGCCCGAGGGCTTTCCCCGAATAGAGGGCCTGCGCGCCGCGCTCATCCCGTCTGCGCAGGCCTCGCAAAAGGCCAGAGAGCGCTCGCTGCCGGCTGCAAAGGCCGCGCTTTTGGCCCTTGGGGCAGCGGAGTGCGTCTCTTTACCCCTTGAATCCGCCAGGCCGAAGGATTTCGCTTCCTTCGGCCTTCTTTATTTCCTCGGCGGCAACGCCTTTTTGCTCACGAAGATCATCCGCGAGAGGGGCCTTGGCCCCGCGATTGCGGCCTTTGAGCGCGAAAGGCAGGTCATCGCGTCCAGCGGCGGCGCGCTGGCCCTTGGGCAAACCATGGCGCATATCGAGCGCATCGATCCATCGATGAACCGCCGCTATGGCCTGATGGATCTATCGGGCCTTGGGCTGGCCCCGGTCAGCATTTGCCCGCACAGGGGCCGCTTCATCGAAAAGTACGAAGGGTTTTTGGAAGCGATGGCGAATTTTGAACGAGAGAGCGGCCAGACCATCGCCCTCCTCGAGGATGGGCAGGGGGTTTTCTCGGATTCGGGCAGCTGGAGGGTCTTTGGATGAAGAAAGGGCAAAAGCCGCGAAAAAATGCGAAAGAAGCGCCGATTGTGCGCTTCCTGAACGAATTTAAGACCTTCGCCATGCGCGGCAACGTGATCGATCTGGCGGTGGGCGTGATCATCGGCAGCTCGTTCACCGCCATCGTGCAGTCGCTGGTGAACGATCTCGTGATGCCGCTGCTTTCGCTGCTCACCACCGGGGTGGATTTTAGCGCGCTGAAGTTCCCGCTGGGGCCCGGCGAAGGCGCGCCGACGCTCAATTTTGGGGGCTTCCTTTCGGCGGTGGTGAACTTCGTGCTCGTCGCGCTGGCCGTTTTTTGCTTCATCAAGCTCTTAAACGGCGCGCGCAAGCGCCTGGAGCCCCCGCTCCCGCCTGCCGAAGGGCCAAAGCTTTGCCCCTATTGCAGGCAGGAGGTCGACAAGGAGGCCGTTCGCTGCCCGCACTGCACCTCGTCACTCGAAGATCCAAGGAGGGTTAATCCATGAATGAAAGCTCAAAAAGGGTTCTTTTGGTAAACTCGGCCTACGCGCTTTCGGCCTTCATCCTCTTTGCCTCCGCCCTGCTCACCCGCTTTGCCTATTCCATGGTGCCGGGGCTTGCCGAGTCTTCCGGCGAAATGCTGGCCGGCGAGCCTGCCTACGGCCCGCTCTTCAGCGTTTCGCTCGCCGTTTCCGAGTTCATCACCGTGGCGCTGCCCGCGCTGCTCCTGCTTTGCTTTCGCCCCGTCCGCCAGATGATGCGCGAGAGCTTCTGGCGGCGCTTCAATCCCTCTATTTTATTGATCGTTCCCCTTGCCTTTTGCAGCTTTTTCGCCGTAACCGGCCTGACGCTCCTTTGGATTTCCTTCCTTGGGGCTCTGGGCCTTTCGGTGCCCGAAACCGGCGTGCCCATCCCAAGCGGCGCCGCGGACCTCTTCCTTGGCGTGCTGGTCGTCGGCCTCTTCCCCGCCCTTTGCGAGGAATTCCTCTTCAGGGGGCTCATGCAGGGCGCCTACAAAGCCGGGCGGCCTTTTTTGGCCATCGCGGTGACGGGCTGCCTTTTCGCCCTGCTGCACGGCCAGCTCGTGGCCCTGCCGGGGCATCTTCTTTTGGGGATTCTGCTCTGCCTTTCGGTCTATTTTACCCGCTCGATCTGGGCCGGCGTGCTCTTTCATATCATCCACAACTCCATGGCGCTGGGCGTTTCCATGGCCTCGCAAAAGCTTAATGAGCTGGCTGACGGCGCGCTCGATGGCTTTGAAACCGCGGCCGCGGCCCCCGGCAGCCTGCAGCCGATCCTTTCGGGCATCGGCTTTTTCGTGTTTTTTGGCGGGATCACGGCTGCCTTCTTCGTCGCGCTCTATTTCGCGGGCCGGCACTTCCTCAGCGGCGAAAAGGGGCTCGCTCTTCCTGACGAAGGCGGCCCCGCGGCACCCGCTCCGGCAGAAAGTCCGGCAAGCGAGAGGCTTTCCCCCATCGCCTTCCTGCCGCTGCTCCCCGCAGGGCTGATCGTGATCGTGAACTACCTCTTTTCGATCTTCGACGCCATGGGGCGGCCCCTGCTATGAGATTTTCGCTGCTCTGTGTCGGCCGGCTGAAGGAGGAATTTTGGCAAAAGGCCTGCGCCGAGTACCAAAAGCGGCTCTCGCGCTATGGCGGCGTTGAGATCATCGAGCTCAAGGACGAACCGGAGCCCACCTCCCCGGCGCTGAGCGAAAAAGCCCTCGAAATCGAGGGCGCGAGGGTACTCGCCCGGCTTCGCCCCGATGAATACGCAATCGCCCTGGCCGTTGGCGGCAAGGGCTTTAGTTCCGAAGGCTTCGCCGCGCATATCGACGACCTCTTGGCCAAGGGGAAGCGCCCGGTCTTCCTAATCGGCGGCTCGCTGGGCCTTTCCAAGGCGGTTTGCGCCCGGGCCGATGAGCTGCTCTCGTTTTCTGCGATGACATTCCCCCACCAGCTCATGCGCGTGGTCTTCTTGGAGCAGCTCTACCGCGCCTGCCGCATCAGCGCGGGCGAGCCCTACCACAAATAAGGAGATTCTTAGCGCGCCGGGCAGCCTATGCCCCCAAAGGGCCATGTTGACGTTTCTTTCCGCCAGGCGGTATAATAAAAAAGCCGGGCCGCGCGGCGGCCCTTTTCGTTTGAATCTTTAGGGAAGAAGGGATTCTTTTCCATGTTCGTTCCAAGCAATATCGCGTTCACCCTCTTCGGCAGGCCGATCTTCTGGTATGGGATCCTGGTCGCTTCAGCCGTGCTGCTGGGCATTCTGCTGGCCGCGCGCGAGGCCAAGCGCCGCGAGATCGAGCCCGACTCGATTCTGGATCTGGCCCTGCTCACCATTCCGCTGGCGATCGTCTTTGCCAGGCTGTACTATGTCGCGTTCGAATGGCCGCGCTACGCCTCAGACCCCTGGAGCATCCTCTATATTTGGCAGGGGGGCATCGCCGTCTATGGCAGCATCATCGGCGGCCTCATCGCGCTGCTGATCTTTGCAAAATGGCGCAAGATCGGATTCTGGACCCTGGCAGACATCGCCGTGCCCTCGCTGGTGCTGGGGCAGGCCATCGGCCGCTGGGGCAACTTCTTCAACCAGGAAGCCTATGGCAGGGCGATTTCAGATCCTTCCCTGCAGTGGTTTCCCTTTGCGGTTTACATCCAGGCCCTCGAAAATACGCCCCAGGGGCCCTGGCATTATGCCACCTTCTTCTATGAGTCCGTTTCCTGCTTCGTCATCTTCGCGCTGCTCTATTTCGTGTTTCGCAAGCGGGTCAAGCAGGATGGCAATCTATTTTTGATCTATCTTTTGCTCTATGGCGTTGAGCGTGCCTTCGTCGAGGGCTTGCGGACCGATAGCCTCTACCTGTACCTTGGCGATCTGGCCATCCGCGTTTCGCAGGCGC
Source organism: Christensenellaceae bacterium (assembly GCA_031287285.1). Lineage (GTDB taxonomy): Bacteria > Bacillota > Clostridia > Christensenellales > UBA1750 > JAITGM01. The sequence goes on along the minus strand of JAITTC010000085.1, from coordinate 499 downwards.
TGTCGATCGTGCTGGTGATCGTTTCCGCGCTGATGCTTTACCTAAGGCATCGCAAGGCGGTCTATGAGGCCAGTGTGCTCGATCCGAATCTCATCATGCGCCGCGGCGAGGAAGAGGCCCTGAGCGGGGAATTCAGCCCCTTGGAGGAGACCGAGGAAGGGGAAGAAATCGGCGAAATGCCGGAGGAGGCAGCGGAGATCGAGGCCGAGCGGGAAGCCGAAGGGAAGGCCGAGAGCCAAATCGAGAAAATGAAGGCCGAGGAGGCTTCAGCAGGGGCCTTTGCTGAAGGCGCGCCGCCCGAAGGCGTGCCGGAAGAGGCGAAGAAAGGGCCTGCAGAGGAAGAAAAGACCGAGGCTGCCCCTGCGGACGCGAAGGAGGACGCCCCCGCCGAAACACGGGCGGAGGAAGCTCCTGCCCAAGGTCAAGCGCCTCAGGAGGATTCCAGCGAGAATGCGTAATCTAAGCCTGATGACCGATCTTTACGAGCTAACCATGATGT
>JAITTC010000008.1 GCA_031287285.1 Christensenellaceae bacterium | reverse complement strand
GGCTTCCCGCGCCCGCCTGGGGGCGCGAAAAGGCGCTATTGTGCTCAGAGATCGCGCCCGAATATCGCGAGGGCCTAGCAGCCGCGCTTTTGCAACGCTCCCTCGGGCGGCATAGCGGTAAGTAGGAGCTTTCTTAACGAAGGCCAGCCCCGCGAAGCGAAGCGAATGGCTGAAATCAGCCGCTTTAAAGGCAAAAGCCCTTCCCCATCTTTTGAGGGGAAGGGCTTTTGCACGAAGATATGGCCTATTCGCCCAAAGGAGGATCTTTTTTAAGCACCAAATCCACGCCCGGCCTGTAGCGCTCCTCGGGACAGCGCGAAAAGGCGCTATTGTGCTCAGAGATCGCGCTCGAATATCGCGAGAGGCCGCGCTTTTGCAGCGGGCCCCCGGGCGGCGCGGCGGCAGGAGAGCTTTCTTAACGAAGGCCATCCCGCGCGAAGCGAACGGCTGCAATCAATCGCTTTAAAGGCAAAAGCAAGGAGTGGATGCCGCCCGAAACCCCGCTTTGCGCCCGCGCTTCATAAACGCGCCGGGCGGCAGGCCACAATGGGCGCGCCGCAGAGCTTTTCGAGAAGGCCATCGGCTGGCACGGCGTAAGCGACAAGGCAGCTTCCTCCTGTTGAGGCGGCAAATAGAGCGCGGCTTCCCGCGCCCGCCTGGGGGCGCGAAAAGGCGCTATTGTGCTCAGAGATCGCGCCCGAGATTTTGCAACAGGCCCCCAGGCGGCGCGGCGGCAGGGGGAGCTCTTTTAACAAAGGCCCTTCCCCATCTTTTGAGGGGAAGGACTTTTGCGCGAAGATACGGCCTATTCGTCCGAAGGAGGAGCTTTTTTAAGCTTCCAAATCCATGCCCGGCCCACGGCGCTCCCTGGGGCAGCGCGAAAAGGCCTATTGTGCTCAGAGATCGCGCTCGAACATCGCGAGGGGCCGCGCTTTTGCAGCGGGTCCCCGGGCGGCGTAGCGGCAGGAGAGCTTTCTTAACGAAAGTCATCCCTCGCAAAGCGAGGCGAATGGCTGAAATCAGCCGCTTTAAAGGGAAAAGCCCTTCCCCATCTTTTGAGGGGAAGGGCTTTTGCGCGAAGATATAGCCTATTCGCCCAAAGGAGGATCTTTTTTAAGCTCCAACTCTATGTCCGACCCGCGGCGCTCCCCCGGGCGGCGCGAAAAGGCCTATTGTGCTCAGAGATCGCGCTCGAACATCGCGAGGGGCCGCGCTTTTGCAGCGGGCCTTCGGGCGGCGTAGCGGTAAGAAGGAGCTCTCTTAACGAAGGCCATCCCCCGCGAAGAGCGGCGAATGGCTGAAATCAGCCGCTTTAAAGGCAAAAACCCTTCCCCGTCTTTTGAAGGGGAAGGGCTTTTGCGCGATGATACGGCCTACTCGCCCGAATGGGGCGCTTTTTTAAGCACCAAGTCCATGCCCGGCCCGCGGCGCTCCCTGGGGCGGCGCGAAAAGCCAAGTCTTTCATAAAAGGCCTCCCTGCCCTCCGAGGCCATGAGGTCTACGCTGATCGCGTAGCCGGGCTCCAGCTTCGATTCTAAAAAGGCCAAAAGCCTGCGAACCATTTCACTGCCGATGCCCTGCCCGCGGTATTCGGGCAGGACCAAGACATCCTTGATGAGCGCGGCCGGGCCGCCGTCCCAAACGACGCGCGCCGTGCCGACGGTCTTCCCCTCGCTTTGCGCCGCAACGACCAGGGCGCTGCCGTCAAGCCCCGCCCTGGCCTGCGCTGGGTGCACCGGGGCCCACCCGGCGGATCGCCGCAGCGCGTTATAGTCCTCTACGTCAAGCTCGCTTAGGTAAACAATGCGCATAAATCCCCCTGATTTATCCCCAAAGCCGTTTTATGGCTTTGCGAACCAGCCCTTTTGGCGCTTTGTGTCGCCCGCGGAAGCGCCTCTGCCGCCCATGCTCTCGTCAAAGACGCGCAGGGCCTGCTTTTGGGCCTCGGTCAGGCGCTTTGGAACCTCGACGTTTAAGGTGACCATCAAATCGCCGCGCCGGCCGCCGCGCAGGGAGGGCACGCCCTGCTCCTTGACGCGGATCACCGCGCCCGGCTGGGTGCCCTCGCCGATCTGCTCCTTCACCGGCTCGCCCTTGAGCACCGGAATGCTGATCTCCGCGCCGAGCGTAGCCTCCGCAAACGAGATGGTCTTGGCGGAATAGAGCGTCTGCCCCTCGCGGGTGAAGCCCTTATGGGGGCGCACGCTCACCGCCACATAGAGGTCGCCTGCCGGGCCGCCCTTCTTGCCGGGCTCGCCCTGGCCGCGCAGGGGCAGCATCTGCCCTTCGTCTATGCCCGGGGGGATGGTCACGCTGATGCTGCGGTTGCGGCGCAGGGTGCCGCGCCCCGAGCAGGCGGTGCAGGGCTCCTTGATGATCTTGCCCTCGCCGCGGCAATGCGTGCAGGGCCTGGTGGTGCGCATCTGCCCAAGGACGGTGTTCTGCAGCTGCGTAACCTGGCCGCTTCCGTGGCAGATGGGGCAGGTTTCCACCGCGCTGCCGGGCTTCGCGCCGCTGCCGGAGCAAGTCGGGCAATTCTCATCGCGGGTGATGGAAAACTCCTTTTTTGCGCCGAAAACGGCCTCCTCGAAGTTCAGCGTCAGGGAATAGCGCAGGTCTGCGCCGCGCGAGGGGCCGCTGCTTTGCTGGGCGCCCCCGCCGAAGCCGAACAGGTCGTTGATGACGCTCTCGAAGCCAAAGCCCCCAAAGCCGCCGCTAAAGCCGCCGGAATACCCGCCGCCGAAGCCTGCCGCCGGATCCTCATGGCCGAACTGATCATAGCGGGCCTTCTTCTGCGGGTCTGAAAGGGTTTCGTAGGCTTCGCCCAGATCCTTAAACATCTTCTCGGCCTCTTTATCGCCTGGGTTTAAGTCCGGGTGATACTTCTTTGCGAGCTTGCGGTAGGCGTTCTTGATTTCCGCGTCGCTCGCGCCCTTTTGCAGCCCCAAAACCTCATAAAAATCGCGCTTGGCCAAGGACGCCCCTCCCTCGTGTTAAGCCCCAAGCGGCGCGGGAGGGTTTTTCTGCCCTTCCCGCGCCGGGGTTTTTTCTTTTATGGATATGCAGGCCTACTTGTCGTCGTGCACCTCGAAGTCAGGCTCGACGTTCTCGCCGTCCGGCGCGCCGCCCTGCCCGCTCTGGGCCCCTGCGGCGCCCTGCTGCTGATATATTTTTCCAAAAACCTCGTAGGAGGCTTGGTTGAGCTTCTCGGTGGCGTCCTTAAGGGCCTGGGCATCGGCCGAATCCTTGATCTTTCGCAGGGATTCAAGCTCCGTTTCGATCTTTTGCTTGTCGGCCGCATCGACCTTGTCGCCCAAATCCTTCAGCGTCTTTTCGATCTGGTAGATCGCGCTGTCGGCCCCGTTGACGGCCTCGACCTTTTCTTTGTTGGCCTTGTCTTCCGAAGCGTACTTTTCCGCATCGGCTACGGCCTGCTTAATGTCAGACTCCGATAGGTTCGACGAGGCGGTGATGGTGATGTTCTGCACGTTGCCGGTGCCCATATCCTTGGCGGTGACGTGCACGATGCCGTTGGCGTCGATATCGAAGCTCACCTCGATTTGCGGCACGCCGCGCGGCGCCGGCGCGATGCCCGTGAGGCTGAAGCGCCCCAGGGTCTTGTTGTGCGCGGCCATCTCGCGCTCGCCCTGCAGCACGTGGATTTCGACCTGGGTCTGGCCGTCTGCCGCGGTCGAAAAGACCTGGCTCTTCTTGGTGGGGATGGTGGTGTTGCGGTCGATCAGCCGGGTAAAGACGCCGCCCATGGTTTCGATGCCGAGCGAGAGCGGGGTCACGTCGAGCAGCAGCACGTCCTTCACGTCGCCGCCCAAAACACCTGCCTGAATCGCCGCGCCAAGGGCCACGCACTCGTCTGGGTTGATGCCCTTGAAGGGGTCTGTGCCGGTTTCGCGCTTAACGGCCTCCTGCACGGCCGGTATGCGAGTGGAACCGCCCACGAGCAACACCTTGCCAAGGTCCGAATTCTTAAGGCCAGCGTCTGAAAGGGCCTGGCGCAAGGGGCGAATCGTCTTTTCGACCAAATCGGCGGTCAGCTCGTTGAACTTGGCGCGGGAAAGGCTCACGTCCAGGTGCTTGGGGCCCGAGGAGTCCATGGTGATGAAGGGCAGGTTGATGTTGCTGGTCATGACGCCCGAAAGCTCGATCTTGGCCTTTTCGGCCGCGTCCTTCAGGCGCTGCATGGCCATCCGGTCCTTCGATAGGTCGATGCCCTCGGTCTTTTTGAACTCCGCGACGAGGTAATCGATGACGCGCTGGTCAAAGTCGTCGCCGCCCAGGCGGGTATCGCCGTTGGTGGCCAGAACCTCGAAAACGCCATCGCCGATGTCGAGGATCGAAACGTCGAAGGTGCCGCCGCCCAGGTCATAGACCAGGATCTTATGGGCTGCTTCCTTATCCATGCCGTAGGCCAGCGCCGCTGCCGTCGGCTCGTTGACGATGCGCTGCACGTCAAGGCCCGCGATGCGGCCCGCGTCCTTGGTGGCCTGGCGCTGGGAGTCGTTAAAATAAGCGGGGACGGTGATAACCGCCTGCGTGACCGTTTCGCCAAGGTAGGCCTCTGCGTCAGCCTTTAATTTTTGCAGGATCATCGCAGAGATTTCCGGCGGGGTGTAGGAATGGCCGTCGATCACGTCCTTATGGCCGGAGCCCATCTCGCGCTTGATCGAGATGATCGTGCGGTCTGGATTGGTGATGGCCTGGCGCTTGGCCACCTGGCCGATGAGCCGCTCGCCTTCCTTCGAGAAGGCGACCACGGAGGGGGTCGTCCTTGCCCCTTCTGGGTTTGGGATAACGACAGCCTCGCCGCCCTCCATGACGGCGACGCAGGAATTGGTGGTGCCAAGGTCGATGCCGATAATCTTTGCCATTTGAACTGCCTCCTTAAAGTTCGATATTTCTTCGTTCTTGCTGTTTTTTAAGTGTTTTTTGGGCCCTGTTACTGCGCGACCCGCACCATCGCATAGCGGATGACCTTGCCCTTTAAGCTGTAACCCCGCTGAAAGACCTCGGCCACGGTGCCAGGCTGCTGGCCTTCTTCCGCCTCGCTGCTCATTACCGCGTTGTGAAGTTCCGGATCGAAGGGGTCGCCGGCCTTACAGGGCTGGCCCTCGAGCCCCAGGCGCAACAGCGCATCGTTCAGGCCGCGGAGCGTCATTTCCAGGCCGCTTTTAAGGGGGCCTTCTTCCGCTGCTGCAGCCTGCAGGGCGCGCTCGAGATTATCGAGGGTGGGAAGAATCTCCTTCACGGCTGCCCGAAGGCCATCGTCCTCCGCTTCTGCGCGGAGCGAAAGATTGCGCTTGCGGTAATTATCGAATTCAGCCTGCACGCGCCTGGCCATGTCGAGGTAATCGTCGCGCTGCTTCTGCGCTTCCTCAAAGAGCTTCGACGCTTCCTCGAGCTTTGCGCGCTCCACGGCGACCATTTCGGGCCCTTCGGTGCCCGCCGCCTCTTCGGCTGCGGTGTTCTGGTCGATTTTTTCGTCGGTCTGGCTTAATTTCTTTTCTTTTTTCATGGCCTAGCTGCCCTTTCCTGGTTTTTCATCTATTTCGTTCAGCGCCTGCCGCATCGCGGATAGAATGCCCAAAACCCGGCCGTACTGCATCCTTGACGGGCCGATGACGCCCATGGCGCCGGCGCCGCCCCCCAAGCTGTAAGATACCGTGACGAGCGAGGAGTTCTGCATGCCGTCGAGCATCAATTCCGGGCCGATGGTGATGGAAAACTCGAGCTGCGAACGGGCCGAGAGCAGCCTTGCGAGCTGATCCTTGGTCTCCAGCGCCGAAAGCAGGCCTCTGGCTCGATCGATGTCGTTGAATTCCGGCTGCGCCAAGAGCTTTGAGGTGCTCCCCACCACGACGGTCGCGCTATCCGGCTCCATCTGCCTGGCCAAACGGTCGAGGAGCGATGGGAATAGGCTGCGATGCAGGCCAATATCCTGCAAAAGCTCATCCGTCATGGGCAGAATCTCCGCGATGGTGCGCCCCTGCGCCCGCTCGGTCAGCACGTTTGAGATCATGTAGAGATGGTCCGGGGAAAGATCCCTCGGGATGGGCACGACAGAGTCCTTATGGACGCCATTGTCGGTCACCGTGACCATGAGCGCCGTGGTGGCCGTGATGGGCACCAGCTGCACGCGCTGAACCCTGCCGGCCTTGGGGGCGATCATGACGCCCGCGTAGTCGGTCAGCTCCGAAATCGCCCGGGCAGCGGCCGAAAGAACATCCTCCATCTGGTCCATGCGCGTTTTGAAGATCTCCTTCACGTGCACGCTTTCTTCGGGAGGCAGGCTCGCTACACGCAGAAGCCGGTCGACATAGAGTCGGTAGGCCTTCCACGAGGGCACCCGCCCTGCCGAGGCGTGGGGCTGGTCTAGGTAGCCCAGTTCCTCCAAATCGCTCATCTCGTTGCGGATCGTGGCCGAAGAGAGCGTCATCCCGCCCTTTTTCGAGATCGTGCGGGAGCCGACCGGCATGGCGGTGAGGATGTAATCATCGATAATCGCCTGCAATATGCGGAATTTTCGATCATCCAGATCCATACGCAGCCACGCTCCTTTCGGCGTTGTTAGCACTCTTGCTCATCGAGTGCTAAGTTCGGTTCCTAAGATACCATTCGCCCTAGTCTTTGTCAAGCGCCGCAAGAAAAATTCAAAAAATAGTCACAGAACGCATTCGCACGGGGAATCAAAGCCCCCTCCCAGAAGAGTGCGCAGCGTCCTTTCTTCGTCATTGCGATTGCCGCGTCGCTTGCGCTCCTCTCAATGACGGCGAAGCAATCCAGCGTCCTCCTTTTTGATGTAGCCTTTGCGCGCACTTGCTGGATTGCTTCGTCGCTTCCCTCCTCGCAATGAC
>JAITTC010000212.1 GCA_031287285.1 Christensenellaceae bacterium | reverse complement strand
CGCATAGAAATTGGCCAGATTATAAGGCCCCATCACATACACAAACGCGATGTGCAGAAGCTCGTCGTAGGCCTCCTGCAGCGCTTCCGCCGACTTTGCATCCTCTATACGCGCGAGGCGCTCGTTGAGCTGCGCCGCCACGGCCGCCCTTTTAGGGAAGTCCGGGTAGAGCTTCTCGCCGTCGATCGTTTCGGGCCGCGCGCCCGCGGGCGTTCCCTCTAAACTGCCAGCCGCGCAGGCGCAAAGAAACAGCAGGCAGCCACAAAGGAGCAACGCTAGCAACTTTTTCATAAAACCTTCCCTCCTTCATTCAGGATCTCATCCAGCGCGCGCAGCAGCTCTTCCATTTGCTCGCGCGTGCCGATGCTGATGCGCAAATAGTCCTCGATTTCGGGCCTGCCAAATCGCCTGACGAGAATGCGCCTTTTCTTCAGCTCCTCAAACAGCCAAGCGCCCTGCTTTTTGCCATGCCGCAGGAAGAGAAAGTTCGTCTTCGAATTCTGCCCGATAAAGCCGCGCTTCATCGCCTCCGCATAAAACCAGTCCCGCGTCGCCACGATTCGCTCGGCGCAGGCTTTTGCGTATTCAAGGTCCTCGATTGCCGCCTTGGCAGCCGCGATGGCCAGGCAATCGAGCGGGTAGGAATTGAAACTATCCTTGGCGCGGCGCAGGCCTTCGATCAGTCCCGCGTCGCCGAGCGCATAGCCCACGCGAAGCCCGGCCAGGGAATGGTCCTTTGAGAGGGTGCGCACCACGAGCAGGTTGGGGAACTCCTCAATCAGCGGGCGCGCGCTTTCGCCCCCGAAGGCATAATAGGCTTCATCCACGACGAGCACCTCGCCGCGCGCGAGCAGCGTTTCGGCCATGCTTCGCACGGTGGCCAGTGGCAAGGCCCTGCCGCTTGGCGCATTCGGGTTGGCCAGCACCACGCCGCCGCCGCTCAGCAGCGCCTCCACGTCGATATCGAGCCCATCCTCGCCCTTCATCGGCGCGGTGCTGTAGGGGATTGAGAAAAATTGCGCAAAAGAAGGGTAAAACGAATAGCTGAGCGCCGGGAAGCGCACGTGGCGCTTCTCATCGAAAAACGCGGGGAAGCAAAACGACAAAACCTCGTCGGATCCGTTGCCCGCGAAGACGTTTTCGGGCCGCAGGCCCTCGATTTCAGCCACGCTTTGAATGAAGCGCTCCGCGTTGATCTCTGGATAGAGCCGCAAATTCTCAAGCTCAGCTAAAATCGCCCCCTTCACCGCCTTGGACGGCGGGTAAGGGTTCTCATTTGTGTTGAGCTTGATCATCGAGCCTGGACGCGGCTGCTCCCCGGGCACGTAGGGCTCGATAGTCCGGATCTTCTTGCTTAAAAACATGGTTTTTTTCTCCCTTATTTTGCGGTTGCGCGCTCCCTAATGGTCGCGCGCCTGAATGCACCGCCTCGCTGACGCTCGGCGGGTAGGGGCGCGCTCGCTAAAGCTCGCGCGCCATAGGGCGGGCGCCGCGCTTCGCGCGGCTGCCTGCTGCGGCCGGCTCAAGCCCGAACCTAACGGTTCGGCCTGCAGCCTTACCGCAGCAGGCCCCGTAGGCTTTGGCCTACGGGCCCGCCCACGAAGCTGCAATTCGAGGCCCTTTCGTTGATCCCCTGCGCCCATTCGCCCTTCGTTCGACCGTTTGGCTACGCTTCAGGCCCGCAGCCGCCGTTTCTTCCCCTTTTTACTCAAAACGCCGCGCAAAATTGAATCCCGCCCGATGGCGACGGTTTCGTAGGGAAATGCCAAGCCCAGAGCATTTCGCAAAGCAAGAATTCCCTCGCCGCCTGCCCCTGAGAGGGCGCGGGAGAGCTGCTCTCCCGCCCGGGCTATCGTGGTTCATGGTGGCCAACCTCAAAAAAGCCTCCGCTCCCTTCCCTCTTTCGCCAAAACGTGCTACAATTCAGGCACTATCATGTTCAGAGTAGAGGGTCGCGCGTTAAGTGCCTGCGGGACGGGGAGTTGCCCGCGGGACGAAGAGCCGAAAGGCTTGCGGTGCGCCCCTCGCACCCCGCTGTTGCATGGGTGGCAAACCACTTTTGTTGCACGGTACCGTGATAGCGTTCAAGGTATTTTGTAAAGGAGTGGTGTTTTTATGCCCAAAAGCAGCGATTTTCAGGGCCTTCGGGCCTTCTTCCTCCGCCTTTGGCGGGGCGACCCCGTGCCAAAGGCGAAGGATCCCAGCGAGTTCCTCTCGCTTCAGGGCGTCTTTAGCCCGCGCCATCTCGCGCTGCTGGGGATCATGGCCACGCTTTCTGCCGTGCTCAGCCGCTTTACGATTCCACTGGCGCAAAACCTGGTGCTCCTGCGCTTCAGCTACCTGCCTGAGTTCATCGTAGGGATGCTCCTTGGCCCCTGGGCGGCGCTGCTCTTTGGCGCCGTGGCCGATACCGTTTCCTTCCTTTCAAATCCCATTGGGGCCTACTTCCCCGGGTATGCCCTGAGCGAAATGCTCGCCTCCTTGATCTACGCCTGCTACTTCTATAGGCGCCCGGTTTCGCTCTGGCGCGCGCTTCTTGCCAGGGCGACCTACATCGCCCTCGTCGCCTTTGGCCTGAACTACCTTTGGGATTTCCTTCTGAGCGGCAAGCCCGCCGCGAGCTTTTTTACGGGCTTTCGGCTGCTGAATAACCTCATCCAGCTGCCCTTTCACGCGCTGCTGATGACATTCGTGGGCCTTGAGGCGCGAAGGATCTATTCGCGGCTCTTCGCGCCAAGGCAAGGGCGCTAAAAGCCGATTACACTGCCGTCGGCCCTGGGTTCCGTCGCGCCGACCAGGCTGCCTCGCCCCGTGTTTAAGATGATTTGCCCGCGCCCATAGCCGCCGGAAGCCAGCACGCTGATTTGGTGCCCGCGCCGCTCGAGCGCCGCGACCAGGGCGGGATTAAAGCTGGGCTCCATGTTAAAGTGAAGCCCTTCCGTCCAGCAGAAGCGGGGCGCGTCCAGCGCCGTTTGGGGGTTTTGGGCAAAGTCGATCAGGTTCATGGCCACCTGCGTGTGCGCCTGGGGCTGCATATAGCCCCCCATGATGCCAAACGGCCCAAGCGGTTCCGAACCCTTTGTGAGAAAGGCCGGAATGATGGTGTGGTAGGGGAATTTTCGCGGGGCTGCCAGGTTTGCATGCCCGTCCATGAGCGAAAAGCAAGCGCCCCTGTCTTGCAGGGCGACGCCGGTTCCCGGCACCGTCACCCGCGAGCCGAAGCCCTGGTAGAGGCTCTGGATCATCGAAATCATGTTGCCTTCGCCGTCGGCCGCGCAAAAATACACGGTGTCGCCACGCGCCGGGCTCCCAAAGGCATATTCCTTCGCCGTTTCGCCGATCAGCGCGGCCCTGCCCTTTGCGTATTCCTTCGAGAGCAGCGCCTCGGGCGCCAGGCGCATATAGGCGGGGTCCGCCACGTAATGCAGCGCATCCGCAAAGGCGAGCTTGATGGCCTCCATCTGCAGATGGAGGCTTTCCTCGCTCTGCGGGCCCGAAATCGGCAGATTTTCGAGGATATTCAGCGCCACCAGGGCGGTCAGCCCCTGGCCGTTGGGCGGCAGCTCCCAAACGTCGACGCCCCGATAGTTCATATGCAGGGGGTCGACCCAGCGCGCCTCATAAGCAGCCAAATCGTCTTGCCGCAGCCAGCCGCCGCTCTTTTTCGCGAAGGCATCGATTAATTCAGCCGTCTGGCCCGTGTAAAAGTCCTCAGCGCCAGTCGCCGCGATGCGGCGCAGCGTTTCGCCAAGCTCCGGCAGGGCGTAAATGTCGCCCGCGCGGAAGCGCTTGCCGCGCGGGTTGAAGGCATCGAGCCAGCCCTTGACCTCGGGAAGCCCGCTCTTTTCGATCTGGGCGGTCATGCCGTTTAAAATCGGCGCGTTGTCGGGCGATAAGGCGTAGCCCTTCGCAAGCTCCAGCGCGGGGGCGAAGCATTCTTCCAGCGAGAGCTTCGAAAAGCGCTGGTTTAGCTCCGCCCAGCCCCTCGGCGCACCGGGCACCGTTACGGGCAGCCAGCCCGCGAAGGGCAGCGCCGCGTAGCCCTGCCTTCGCACCGCGTCCAAATCGAAGAGCGCGGGCGAAAAGCCGCTGGAATTCAGGCCGTAGAGCTTGCCCTTTTGGCTGATGATCGCAAAGCAGTCCCCGCCGGGGCCGTTGTTGGCGGGGTCTACGACCGCGAGCGCGGCAGCGATGGCCAGGGCCGCGTCCACGGCGTTGCCGCCGCGCCGCAAGACCGTAAGGCCCGCCTGCGTCGCCAGCGGGTGCGACGAGGCGCAAAGCCCCCTTTGCGCGTAAACGAGGTTTCGCTTGGACGGGTAGGGGTAGTATGCGGGATCGAAGTTAAGCAACGAAAACGCCCCCTTCTTTGATGGGTCTTTTTTATCCTTTAGCTCTGCAGGCCTTCCCACTCGCCATAGAGCTTTTCGATCTCTGCCTTAAGCTCCGCATAGCGCTTATTCAGGCGCTGCGCGGAACCCGGATCCTTATAAAGGTCTGGATCCGAAAGCTCGATTTCGAGCTTCGTCATCTTCTCTTCCCTTTCTGCGATCTGGCTTTCTACATTCATCAGCTGGGCGCGGTATTTCTGCGCCTCCTCGCGCGCGAGGCGCTCCCTTCGCTTTTCTTCGCGCTGGGCGGTCTTGGTCTTTTGGGGCGGCTCCTCCTCCGCGCCCTGCGCCGAGAGGATGCTCAGCTTTTCTAAGTAATCGTCGTAATTGCCCAAATACTCGGTCACGCCGCCGTTTTCCATCACCAAAACCTTGGTGGCCACGCGGTTGATGAAGTAGCGGTCGTGCGAAACGCTCAGGATCGTGCCGGCGAAATCGTCTAAAGCGTTTTCTAACACCTCGCGCGAGTCCATGTCGAGATGGTTGGTGGGCTCGTCCAATATAAGGAAATTATCTTGCCGGATCATCAGCTTGGTCATCAAAACCCGGCCCCTTTCGCCGCCCGAAAGCGCGGAAACGGGCGCGAAAACGTCGTCTCCGGTGAAGAGGAAGAGCCCCAGCGCGCTTCGCACGTCGGTCTGTTCCATGCGGGGGAACTCATCCCAAACCTCGTCGAGCACCGTCTTTTCCATGCTCAGCCCCTGCTGCTGCTGGTCGTAATAGCCCAGCTGCACGCCGGCGCCCAGGCGGAATTCGCCGCTGTCTGGCGCTTCCAGCCCGCAAAGGATGCGCAGCAGCGTGGTCTTGCCGATGCCGTTTGGTCCAAGCAGCGCGATGCGCTCGCCCGCCCGGATGTGCAAATCAATCCCCTCAAAAAGGGTTCGCCCGCCGTAGGCCTTCGAAAGCCTCTCGGCCAGGAGCACATCCTGCCCGGTGCCGCGCCCCGCAGTAAAGCGGAAGAACACGTTGTGCTCCTCGACCGGCCTTTCTTTTATCTCCATCTTCGCGAGCCTTTTTTCGCGGGATTTGGCCTTCACGAAGGCGGCCTCGCGGTTAAAGGAGCGGTACATCGCGATGATGCGCTTTTCGCGCTCGATCTCCTTTTGCTGAAGGGTATACTCCTTCATGCGCCGTTCCATGACCTCGGCGCGCTGGCTCAAATAGCGGGTGTAATTGCCCGAATACTGTTCGATTCGCCCAAACGAGAGCTCCGCGATCGAGTTGCAGAGCGCGTCGAGGAAATAACGATCGTGCGAAACCACCAAAACGGCGCCCTTATAGGCTTTTAAGTAGTCTTCCAGCCACTTGGTCGAATCGAGGTCCAAATGGTTGGTGGGTTCGTCGAGCAGGAGCAGGTCGTTTTCGCGCAGCAGCAGCTTGCCGAGCTTCAGCCTCGTCCTCTCCCCGCCAGAGAGCGAGGAAACCGCCTGGTCGTAGCGGCCCTTATGAAAGCCAAGGCCGGTCAGCACGCCTTGAAGGCGCGAATTCCAGCCGTAGCCGCCCGCCTCCTCAAATCGATCGGTCAGCTTGGTATATTCCTCGCTGAGCCTCAAAAAGGCCTCGTCGCCCTCCGCATGCGCGCCGCCCATCTGCCCTTCGAGCTCGCGCAGCCGCTTTTCCATCTCAAAGAGCGGCTCAAAGACCGTCTTGAGTTCCTCATAGACGGTCAGCGGGGAATCGAGATCGTCGAGCTGGCTGTGGTAGCCCACGCGCAGCCCGCGCGCCATCTGCAGCTGGCCGCGATCGCGCGAAAGCTCCCCGCAGAGCATGCGAAGCAGCGTGGTCTTGCCCGAGCCGTTGCTCCCGACCAGGCCCACGCGATCCCTCTCTTGCACGGTGAGGTTGACGCCCTTGAGGATTTCCTCGGCGCCAAAGGCCTTCGTCAGGCCGCTGATCTGCAATATGATCATCGCTTTTGCACCATAACCTTTGGGTTTAGGCTGCCTTTCGGCCCCCGCCGCCTATTTTAGCATAGGAGCTGCCCCCCTGGCTAGCTCGGCATTGCGCAAAGGGCAGGAATATGATACATAAGGAGGGGAACCCACAAAAAAAGAGGCGGCTTCCTGCCGCGCGTGCAGCCAGCCGGGCCAGGCTAAGGCGCGTTGGGATTGGGCCCTGGCCTAGCTCGATTTCGGCGCCGCCTTGGGCGATGATTCGCGGGCGAGGGCGAATTCCAGGGTCTGAAAGGGAGGGTGCGGCGATGTTCAGCGTCGTGATCGTGGACGACAACGTCCAAAACCGGGAAGGGCTCAGCGCGCAGCTCAACTGGAAGCACCATGGGCTCGAGCGGGTTTTCACCGCGCAAAACGGCGCCGAAGGCCTTTCGCTGATCCTCGAGCACCGCCCGCTCTTGGCCCTTGTAGACGTGGAAATGCCCCTGATGAACGGCTTTGAGATGGTCAAGAGGGCTCAGGCGGAATCGATAGAGACGCACTTCGTCTTCATCTCGTCGTTTGACAAGGCGGAATATATTCGTTCGGCCCTGCGCCTTGGCGCCATCGACTATATCTATAAGCCCATCGACTTTTCGGAACTCGAAGGGCTGGTCGACCGCGTCATCGCCTCCCACCGGGCCAGGCAGCAGGAGCTTCAGCAGATCCGATCCTATTTGGGCTCGGACGAGGCCCTGCCCCGGGCGATCTTCCCCCTCCTCCAGAACCTGCGCAGGGAGCTCAGCTCCCGCTTCGGCGCAGAGCGCTTCGCGGTAGGCGGCCAGCAAACCGCGCTGGTCGAGCACATCACCCGCGAAATCGACCAGGGCTATATGCGCAGCGTGAGCGTCGGCGATCTGCTCACTGGCCTCTACGTTTCTGAAAACCACGCAAATCGCATCTTTAAAAGGGCCACCGGCCAGAGCATTTACTCCTTTTTGCAGCGAAAGCGCATCTACGAGGCCCAGAGGCTCCTTTTGGGCTCAAGGCTTAAAATCCACGAGATTTCAGAGCGCGTGGGCTTCAACGACGCCTCGCATTTTTCTGCAGTGTTCAAGTCCTTGACGGGTTATGCCCCGAAGGAATACGCAGCCCGCTTCAAGGGGGAGGATTAGGGCGGCCTTCTGCAGTTGAGAGTCTGCAAGGAAGCCCTATTTTAAGCCTTTTTCAAGGGAGCAAAGGGGCCAAAAAACGGCTAAAAACCCCAAAAAACAGGTCAGGGGCCAAAAGAAGCCCTTGACCTGTTTGATTCCGCGGCTTTAAGCCTTGACCGCGCCAGTCAGCATCCCCTTGACGAAATAGCGCTGGAAGAAGGGGTAGATGAAGAGGATCGGGAAGGTGACCAGCGCCGTGATCGCCATGCGAACGGAGAGGGGCGTCGGCTTTTCGCGCATGCGCTCCATATCCTCAAGAAGGAGATCCATGCTCTGGGAGTTATGGTCGATGATGCTGGCCGCCTCGTTCGATTTAAGCACCAGGTGCATGATGTATTGCAGGGTGTAAAGGTTCTTTTTGGTGATGTAAAACAGGCTCGAGTTGAGATCCAGCCAGTTCGAAACCACCGCGAAGAAGAAAAAGGCGGCGAGCACGGATTTAGAGAGCGGGAGCATGATCTGGAAGAAGATTCTATAGTAGTTCGCGCCGTCGAGCATGGCGGATTCCTGCAGTTCTGCGGGGAGATTATCGAGCGAAGCGCGCATGACCACGGAGGTAAAGTAGGCAAAGGCGCCGGGCAGGACGAACACCCAGAATGTGTTGATGAGCTTGAGCCTTGCGATGACGATATAGGTCGAAACCATGGAGCCGCCGATGAAGGTAGGCAAAAGCAGGAAGAACACGATGAATCTGCGCCATGGCAGCTGCCGGTTCGACAGGGCGTAGGCGGCCATGAAGCAGACCGAAACCGAGTAAAGCGGCGCCGCAAGGCAGCGAAGCGTCGTGATCAAGAAGGCCCGCGAAAGCCCGGGGTATTGCAGCACCGTCTCGAAATTGACGAGCGTGAGCTTCCTTGGGAAGAGCCAAAGCGGCGCTGCCGCGGTATCGGTCGGGGAGTTGAAGGCGATGATCAGAACGTAATAGAAGGGGTACACCATGACGATGCCGAGCAGGATCATGCCCACGACGTTGAAGATATCAAACGCCCTCTCGCCGCCCGAGCGGCGAATGGCGGCGCCGCTTAGCTTGGGCGCTGAATTTGCGCTTTTGACCTCGATGTCCATCTGGGGCGCCCTCCTTCAAAAGATTCCCGTGTCGCTGAGCCTGCGGGTGACGGCGTTCGTGGAGCAGATCAGGATCACGGAGATGATGCCGTTGAACAGCCCGACGGCAGCCGCGTGCGCAAAGCGCTGGTTGACGATGCCATAGAAGTAGGTGTAGAGATTCAGCGTCATGATATCCGCCTGAATGACGTCGTTTTGCAGGTTAAAGACCTGATCGAAGCTCGAATTGAAGAGATTGCCCATCGAAAAGATGAGCTGGATGCAAAAGATGGGGACGAGCCCCGGCAGCGTGATGAACAGGGCCCTTTGCAGCCTCGACGCCCCGTCGACCATGGCAGCCTCATAGAGCTGCTCCTCAATGCTCGACATCGCAGACATGTAGAGAATGGTGCTCCAGCCGAGATTCTTCCATATGCTGCTGACGACCAGCAGCGGCAGGAAGTAATCGGCCTTTTGCATGAAGGAGATTCTGCCCGCAAAGCCCAGCGCCTGGCGGAGGTTGTTGAACAGGCCCTCGTATTCGACCGTCAAAAACATGTACACGATGCTGGCCACCGTGACCCAGGAAACGAAGTGCGGCACATAGCTGATGGTCTGCACGATCTTCTTGAAGCGCAGGCTCCTGAGCTCGTTGAAGCAAAGCGCCAGGAGCAGGGCCGAGGGGTAGCTCACGGCGATGCCGCAGATGCTGTATAAGAAGGTTCTGCCCACAATCCTGTAAAACCACAGCTGCGCCAGGAAGTCGAAATTCTTAAAGCCCACGAAGGGGGAGCCAAGGCCCATGAAGCCGTTCGTCAGCCTGTAGTCCAAAAAGGCCATGTAGTTCGAGATCATCGGCAAGTAGCCGAAGACCAGCGTGCTCAGCAGCGCGGGCGCCAGCAGCACGAACAGCTCGCCGATGTATTGGGTCTGCACCGACCTAAACTTCTTCCTTTTTTTGCTTGAACCGCCAAGCTCGACGGCCGTGTTCATCCTTCCTTCCCCCTTAACCCCCAAATCATCATTTTTGAGCCACCCTTTGCCCGCCTTGGGCTGCCTTGCGGGCGGCCGCGCCGCCCGCAAGGATCTTTTTTTATGGTTTATGCGCTTTTTTCACAGGCCTTAGTCCTTGATGCTGTAGGGCACCAGGTACTTTTCGCGGTAAAGCTTGCGATATTCGCCGTAGGCCTCGCCCATCTTCTTCACATTCTCATACAGGGCGTCGGTCAGGTAGGGTTCGACGTATTCCTTCTGGTAGACGCTTTCAAAGTCTTCCGGCTTTGCGACGATTGCGCGGATCGTCGCGTTCTTCGCACCCTCGTTGTAGAAGCCCTGGGTTTCCTGAATGACCGCGTGCTCATCCTGATAGGCCAGGAAGATGTTCTTCAGGGCATTGACGTCCTCGCCCATCGGAAGCTCCAGCCAGACCTTCGCAAGGTCCGCGTAATGGGTCTTCCAGGCGCGCACGTAGACGTCTTCCAGCATGATGGACTCGGGCCTGGTTTCTGGATAGACGTAGATCGGCTGGTAGGCGTACTTGGTCACGCCGCGGATGCCGTAGGTCTCGTGGTTCCAGTTGCCCGTGATGTCGCAGAAGAAGCCATAGTCCTGCGGGATGGCCTTCTGGTCCGCATAGAGCATGATGTCTTCCCATTCGCTCGTGAAGCGGCGCTCCATCCCATCGCCCGTGTACATATCGGGCGTGCCCCACCAGCGCAGGATGTCGGCCTCCTCGGAGTAGTTCCAGTCCAGCCAGTTCAGGATTTGGGGAATATCTTCCTCCTTGAGGTTGAAGGTCAGGCCGACCGCCCCGTAGGGGTTATAGAGCGAGAGGAATTTATCTTCGAAGTTCTCAAGGCGCGTGGTCAGGGTCGGGAAGTCGCTGGCGATTGCCACCGGGCGGTAGCCGTAGCCGCGCCCCTCTTCCCTGGCCTGCTGCCTGGCGGCCGCGACGGGGCACCAGGAGCTCATCACGGCGAACTCGCCGCCTATGGCCTTTTGGTCGCGCTGTTCGTTCTTCTGGATCCAGGCTTCCTCGGCGAGAAGGCCCTCGTTATAGATCTTATTGTACCACTGGATGAGGTCATGCCACTCGGGCGTGGTCTGCCAGTAGGTCATCAGGCCCTTCCGATCGTCGAACAGCCGGTGGCCGGACCATTGCCCGCAGAAGCCCGAAAGCTTGCCGCTGCCGTTGTAGATGTTATTGGCCTGGGTATCCGGCATGATCTGGCCCGGAATGATGGGCTTGCCGTTTGGCGTGCCATCGACGGTCAGGTTCATCTCTTTAACCTTCACCAGATAGCCGTAAAGATCTTCCTTGGTGTAGATCGGCACATCGCGGATCTCCTCATAGCTGAGGGTTCCCCCGTTGTCGATGACCCTCTGGCGCATCTCGGCCTCGGTCATGGCGTCCGGGTAGATCATCTTGAGGATGTCGTCCCTAAAGAACCAATAGGTGGGGCTGAAGGTCGCGGCATCCGGGTAGATCCAGGGCTCTGCCTTCGCTTCGGTCAGGAGGACGTCCACGGGGCCCGGCACGAACATCAACTCCCCGGTCGATGAGTCGATATTGGCCTTGTACCAATCCTCGATGGTGAAGCCCCACTTCGCGAGGCGCTCTTTATACCTGGGCATGTAGGTTTCCAGCATTTCCAAGGTGATGACGCGCAGATCCTCCTGGTCCTTCAGCTGCTTGTAATACACCATGTGGTCGAAGATCGAATCCCGCGGCGCGATCACCTCGGGCATCGTGCCGCCCATGTGGTGCATCTGGAAGAACTGCCCGCCGGTTTCGTTTTGGGCGATGGAAACCATATCGGGGATGACCTTGGTCATCTCCCGCCAAATCGGCGTGAGCTTGTCATCCTTCGGGGCCGCCGTTTGGTATTTGTTGTTGATGAAGCATGTAATTTCCAGGTTTTTGGCTCCATCCAGGTTGAAAGCCGGCTCCTCGCCCTGTGAGCCGGTTTCATTGCCGGCCGTGGCCGTCTGCTGGCCGCCTGCGGTTTCGCTGCTGCGCGGCGGGCTTGCACCCTGGCAGCCAGCCAAGGCAGTCATGAGCAAAAACAGCGCCAGAACGAACGCGAAACGCTTCGTCTTCATGAGGATGTTCACTCTCCTTCCGATTTGAGAAATGCAAACTACGTTATGTTTAGGATAAGAGATTAACCCGGCTGCGGCAATAAGAATCCAATTCAAAACATGCAAGAAAAGCGTTGTTCTTCTCTGCTTTCTGCAAAACCGGATTGTAAAGCCCCGGTTTCCGGTGCTATAATTTTTACTGAAAGTTAACTTTATTTGAAAGGGGTGGGCGCGATGCGTTTCTGGCTCTCAAAACGAATGCTGGCTTCCCTTCTATTGGTCGCAGCGCTGTCGCTGGCCCTGGTTTTGTATTTTGACTTTCTCTCCATCCGCGAGCGCTTCTATACCGGGCCAAGCAAGGCGCTCATCGAGGTCGAGCAGCACCATATCGACCTGCTCAACACCTACATGGATAGAAGCCTGCTCTTTTTGAACGAATACCTCTACACCTTGCCCCTCCCCTCCATGGGCGCGCCCGAATCCTCGGTCACGTACATGTACAGGCTCCTTGAGTTTGAGAGGCTCTCGGCCATCCTGACCTCGGATCTCGACAGTGCCTTCGCCTCGGATTCCACCTTCTGCGTCTTCATCGAAAACTTCCCCTACGGCAGCACCATGCACATCTCCAGCATGAGCGCACTGAGCGAAGAGCTCCGCGCAAAGATCAACGCCAAGCCTTTCGCGCAGATCTGCTTTTCGCCCGAGCTTCTAGAAACCGGCCAAAGCGGCAGCTTCCTAGTCTTTTATCGGAACTTCAATCGCTCCGCCTCGCGCAACATCATCCTGCGCACGATGGTTCCCTACAAGGCAATTGAGGCAAAGCTCTTCGAAACCAACAAGCGCAGCGCCGATTTCCGGGTCGTTCACCTCATCGGCCAAGGCTTACCCGAGCCGGGCGCGAAGTTTCGGGTCGTCCGCGGCGAAACCCTGGCCGACGGCAGCGGCTACGCAGTAGAGATCAGCAAGGGACGCATCGCGGCAGCCGCGCTGCTTCCCCT
>JAITTC010000192.1 GCA_031287285.1 Christensenellaceae bacterium | reverse complement strand
GTAGGCGGCGCCTTGCATGACCAGGTTAGCCCTTTAGCACGAGGCGGTGGTAGACCTTCTTCCCCTTGCGAAGGAGCAGCCCTTCCGCGCCGAAATCATCCTCGCTCACTTCGCCGTCCGGATCGGCCAGCGCTTCGCCATTCACATACACGCCGCCGCCCTGCACGAGGCGCCTCCCCTCCCCGCGGGACTTGCACAGGCCGCAAAGCACCATCAGGTCGATCACGCGCTTGTTTTCGGCCAGCCCCTCGCGGCTAAGCTCGGTCGCCGGCGCGTCCGCGCCGTTTTCGGCCCCGCCAAAGAGGGCCTCGGCAGCTGCCTGCGCGGCCGCCGCGTCGTCTTTTGAGTGCACGATCTTCGTCAGCTCAAAGGCCAGAACCTTCTTTGCCTCGTTGATCTCGCTCCCCCGCAGGGCGCCAAGGCGCCTGACCTCGTCCATCGGCAAAAAGGTCAGCATCGCAAGGCAGTTTTCCACGTCCGCATCGTCGATATTGCGCCAGTATTGGTAAAAATCATAGGGCGAGGTGCGGTCGCGGTCGAGCCAGAGAGCGCCGCCCACGGTTTTGCCCATTTTTTCGCCGGTTGAGGTCAAAAGCAGCCTAAAGGTCACGGCGAAGGCTGCTTCCTGCTCCTTGCGGCGGATCAGGTCGGCGCCCGAGAGGATGTTCGACCACTGGTCGTCGCCGCCGAGCTGCACGCGGCAGCCATAGCGCCTGAAGAGCTCCAAAAAGTCGTAGCTCTGCATGAGCATGTAGTTGAATTCAAGGAAGGTCAGGCCCCGTTCGAGGCGCTGCTTGTAGGCCTCGGCCGTCAGCATCCGGTTGACCGAGAAATGCGCGCCGATCTCGCGGAGGAAGTCCACATAGTTGAGCTGCAAAAGCCAGTCTGCGTTGTTGGCCAAAATCGCCTTGCCCTCTGAAAAGTCGAGGAAGCGCGAAAGCTGCTTTTGAAGCCCTTCCGCGTTGCGCTCTAAAAGGGTGCGGTCGAGCATCGGGCGCATCGAGGTCTTGCCCGAAGGGTCGCCGACCATCGCCGTGCCGCCGCCCAGCAGCGCGATTGGCCGATGCCCGGCGCGCTGCATGTGCATCATCGCCATGATGGGGATGAAATGGCCGATGTGCAGGGAATCCGCCGTGGGGTCAAAGCCCACGTAAAAGGTTACGGGGCCTTCTTCCATCATCTTGTATAGATCGTCTTCATAGACGGTCTGCGCGATGAAGCCCCTCTCGCGCAAAACGTCCAAGGCATGACTTGCCATTGCTGTTTTCCTCCTTCAAAGGTTGCAGCCTTTAGTTAAAGGCCTTTTTCGATCAAGAGCTCCTTTAAGATCAGCATGCCCTTTTCGATGTTCTCTAGGCTTGCGTTCGAGAAGTTCAGCCGCAGGGTGTTGTGGTGCGCGCCCGGCCTTGCATAGAAATGGTCGCCGGGGATGTAGGCCACGCCGCGCCTCGTGGCCTCCGGCAAGAGCTCGGTCGCGCTAAAGCCCTCGGGCAGCTCGCACCAGAGGAAGATGCCGCCGTCCGGCCTCGTGAAGCGGACGGATTCGGGGAAACCCTCGAGCATTTCGAGCATTTTTGACATTTGCGCGGCGTAGGAGGCGCAGATCAGCTCTATGTGCTCAGAAAGCAGGCCGGAGCGCAGATATCGATCGATGATGGCCTGGTTGAGGTTTGGCGAGTGCACGTCGGTCGACTGCTTGCCGACCACGAGCTTGCGCATCATCTCTTCATCGGTGCAAACCACGGCGGCCACGCGCAGGCCAGGGGAGATGATCTTCGAAAACGAGTTTAGATACAGCACGTTGTCGCCCTTATCGAAGCTCTTGATGGCGGGCAGAGCCTCGCCCCGGTAGCGCAAGTCGCAATAGGGGTCGTCTTCGATGATCGTCACGCCATGCATCCTGGCGATTTCGGCCACCCGCCTGCGGCGCTCGAGCGCCAGCGTGCGGCCCGTGGGGTTTTGGAAGGTGGGGATGAGGTAGATGAGCTTTGGCCTCTCTGCGATGATCTTCCGCTCGATATCCTCCACGATGGCGCCGCCCTCGTCCATCTCGATGGGCACGAGCCTGGCCTGATAGAGCTTAAAGGTTTGCAAGGCGCCGAGGAAGGCCGGGCTTTCGACCAGCATGGCGTCCCCCGGGTTCAGCAGCGCCTTGCAGATGAGATCCAGCCCCTGCTGGGAGCCTGCCAGCGGCAGAACCTGATCGGGCCTTGCCTCCACCGCGTTGTGGCGGAAGAACGTAGCCGCCGACTCGCGCAGCGGCGCATAGCCCTCGGACTGGCCGTATTGGAGGATGTTCACGCCGTTTTCGGCCAAAACCTCCTGCGCAAATTGCGAGATGCGCCCAGGCTCCAGCGCCGAGGAGGCCGGGTTGCCGCCCGCGAACGAGATGATGGACGGATTTGTGAGCAGCTTGAAGATATCGCGAATGGCGCTGCCCGAAATGCCGTCAAAACGGCTCGCATACGAAACCTGCATGAAAAAACCCTCTTTCTTTTCGTTCTTTTTTCCCTTTTCCCCTTAAAAAGCAAGGCCGCCTTCCCAAGGGAAAAGTCCCTTCGGAAGGCGACCATCATCAAAACAGCCGCGGTACCACTTCGCGTTCACGCCCTTCGGCTCCGGCCGAAAAGCGCCTCATTTCAGGCCCCTGTAACGGGGGGCGGGCTCGCCGAACCCTAGACCGCCAGGCGGGCTTCAGGCACGGGGCTCCGGGATGTATTCGCAAAAAGCTTCCGCGCCCCCCTTTCAGCGCCCGGGGGCTCTCTTTGGCGGCTAAGCTTAAGGCTACTTCTTCCCTTCATCGCCTTTTCAAGCAGTATACGGGCCAAAGGGGAAATTGTCAACCGAAAAAGGCCGTCTTTCTGCGAGGCGCCCGCCGCTTCCCGCCGCGCCGCAAATAATCGCGCGTCATTTGAAGGACCTCCCCGCCCAAGAGGCTGACGCCGATGAGGTTTGGCAGGGCCATCAGGCCGTTGAAGGTATCTGAAACATCCCAAACGAGCTGGAGCGGCGAGCTGCAGCCCAGGTAGATCGCGGCGATGAAGAGGAGTTTATAGGGAAGCACCGCTTTTTTGCCAAAAAGATAGACGACCGCGCGCTCGCCGCTGTACGACCAGCCAAGGATGGTCGAAAAGGCGAAGAGCAGGATCGAGATCGAGATGAAGGGGCCCCCAAAGCCCGGCAGAACCGATGAAAAGGCCTGGATCGTCAGCGTCGCGCCCGTGGGGGCTGCGGTGCCGTCAGCCGCGCCCGCGTAGGCGCTCCTATCGTAAACGCCGGAGCACAGGATGGCCAGCGCCGTGATCGTGCACATCACGAGGGTATCGGCAAAGACCTCGAAGATCGCCCACATGCCCTGCTCGACTGGCTCCTCCACGTCGGAAGCCGCGTGCACGGCCACCGAGGAGCCAAGGCCTGCCTCGTTTGAGAACACGCCCCTCGCGATGCCAAAGCGCATGGCCCTGGCGATGCCATAGCCGGCCGCGCCGCCAGCCGCAGCCTCCAAGCGAAAGGCCTCGCGGAAGATCAGCGCTAAGGCGGAGGGAAGGCTCGTTATGTTGAGCGCGATGACGGCAAGGCCCCCAAGAACGTAGAGAATCGCCATGAAGGGCACGAATCGTTCGGCCACGCCGGCGATGCGCCGAATGCCCCCAATAATCGTAAGCCCGGCTGCAGTCATGACGAGCAGAGCCGTTGCGAAGCTTGGCAGGCCGAAGGCCTGCTCCAGCCCGCTTGCGATGGAGTTCGCCTGCGCCATGTTCCCCATGCCGAAGGAGGCAAGCGCGCAAAACGCGGCGAACAGCGCGGCCAGCCATTTCAGGCCAAGCCCGCGCTCGATGGTGATCATCGCCCCGCCCACCCAGGCGCCGCTCTCGTCCCGATAGCGGTACTTGATGCCAAGCGCGTTTTCTGCAAAGGCCGTCATCATGCCCAGGAAAGCCGCCATCCACATCCAAAACACGGCGCCCGGCCCGCCGGAAGCGATGGCCGTGGCCACCCCCGCGATGTTGCCCGTGCCCAGCGTGGCGGCCAGCGCCGTGCATAGCGACTGGAACCGCGAAATCGCGTGCCGGTCGCGGCTTTTGATCACATCCTTGTTGCGAAACAGCGCAAGTAGGGTGCTCCCAAGCCACAGCCTTGCCTGTCGCAGCTGAAAAAAGCCTGTTTTTAAGGTAAAATACAGGCCGACCAGCAAAAAAAGCGCCAGGCCGGCAGGACCCCAGAGGAAGCCGTTCACGACCGCGTTCAGGGCCTCCACCCAGGCCGAAATATTTTCCGGGAAAGCGGCTTCCCCCATGGCGACCCCTCCTTCTTGCCCGCGATCGGGGCAAAAACCAGCCCCGCGGCGTTCACCGCGGGGCCATTGTAGCACGATTCGCTTTTGGGGAACATCCCTGCGCTTTTTAGGAAGCACCTTTTAGGTAAGCAACCCGTTATTTCTTACCAAACAGCCCCGTGAACCAGTTCATCACGCCCTGGAAGCCGTTCTTGACGGTTTCGAAGAAGCCCTGCGTGACCTGCTGCACATCCTGCAGCTTGCGGAAGGAGGCGCCAAGGCTGTTGATCTGCTCCGCGACCTTCGCGGGGTCGAGATTCATTTTGTCGAAATTCGTCAAAAGGCCGATGACCTGCTCGCGCTGGGCGTCGGTCAGCGTCACGCCGAGCTGCTTTTCGGCCATGGCGATCGCTTCCTTCGCCTTTTCAGGGTCTTTCAGGTCGTTTTCTGCGATGTATTGCTTGAGCATGGCGATGAGCTCTTCCGCCTCTTTCGGGCCGATGGTTTCGGCCAGGCGGCCAAGGGTCGTGAGCTCGCTGGCGGCCACTGCCTTCGCGGCTTCGTCGAGCACCGAGCCGGTCGCGCTTTCGTAGGCCTTGAAGATGCCGGCCAGCGCCGCCGTGCCCGAGACTTCCACGGGGGCTGCCACCACGACGGCCGCGTTTTCAACGCCCGCCGTGCTTAGGGCGGACGCGTACATGTTCCCGGTCACCCAGCTGATGTTGTGCGTGGAAACGCTGATGCCCGAGCCATTCTCTAAAATCGTGACCCGCGCGGAGGAAAGCGAGCGGGAGCCCATCTTGCTCTCGTCAACCAGGCCCCGCAAGAGGGCCTTTTCATCGTCGATCGAAACCGAGATCAGCGTGTCGCTGCTCAGGTCCGTGCCAAGGAGCTTTAAAACCTCGGCATACTGCTCGGTATTGAGATCCTTGCCATAGCAGGTAAAGCTTTGGCCTGCCTCGGGCGCGGCCAGCGCCGAAACGGGCAGCAAAAGCGCCAGCAGCGCCAGCATGGCCGCCAAGGCCTTGCGGATTTTCTTCTCTTTCTTCATGGGGTTTACTCCTCCGTTATGGATTTACAGGCTCGGGCACAATCGATGGAAACCCTTCCAAATGCTTAAAACGCGGCGGCGCGCCTTTGCGTTGCAAGGGCCTTGGCACCGCGCCTCAATATAAGGGAAGTAAAAATATTCGCGAAAAGCCCATAAATCCCTGCCGCGCAGCGGGCTCTCCCTCCAAATCGAAACGAATTTTAAACATCCAGGCAGCCATCTTGACAGCTAAGGCCCTTCTTCGCTATCCTATTTCAAAATACGCGCCAATATTCTTTCGTTTTTAGGGGGTTTTATCATGATTCCAACGCGGAGCGAGGCCTTTGAGATCCTGAAGAAGTACACAAAAAACGAGGCGCTGCTTAGGCACGCGCTGGCCGTCGAGGGCTGCATGCGCCACTTTGCGGCCCTTTATGGCGAGGACGCGGAGCTCTGGGGCGTCTGCGGCCTTCTGCACGACATCGACTATGAGCTCTACCCAAGCGAGCACTGCAAGAAGGCCCCGGAGCTCCTTCGTGCCGAAAATGTAGACGAAACCATCATCCGCGCGGTGGTCAGCCACGGCTACGCAATCGCCGTGGATGTCGAGCCCCTTTCAAGCATGGAAAAAACGCTCTACGCAATCGACGAGCTGACGGGCCTCATCACGGCCTGCGCCATCATGCGGCCGAGCAAGTCGGTTTCAGACCTCGAGCTCAAGAGCGTAAAGAAGAAGTATAAGGTCCTCAATTTCGCGGCAGGGGTCGACCGCGCGGTGATCGAGCGCGGCGCCGAGATGCTTTGCAAGGACATCGACTTCCTCATTGGCGAGTGCATCCTGGGCATGCGCGCCTGCGCCGAAGCCATCGGGCTGTAACTTGGCGCCCGCCGGCCTTCGTATGATGGATCGCGCCGCTCTCAAGGTGCGGCGAGCCTGGGGATCTCCCCTTTATGTCATGATGACCGTTTCGCCGCTTACGCCCCTCCTGGGTAACGATGCCTGCCTGCCACCCGCAGAGCGCACTTTACCCTTTCTCGTCATTGCGATTGCCGCGTCGCTGCGCTCCTCGCAAGGACGGCAAAGCAATCCAGCGTACTTCCTCCCCCATCATTGCGAGCGCCCGCGAAGCAATCCAGCGTACTTCCCCTTTGATAGAGCACGCTTTTGCTGGCCTTTTTAGCGCATTGGCTGGATTGCTTCGTCGCTTACGCTCCTCGCAATGACGAAGAAAGCCCTTCGCGCATTGCCTTCCCTCGTCACTGCGATTGCCGCGCCGCTGCGCTCCTCGCAATGACGGCAAAGCAATCCAGCGTACTTCCTCCCCCGTCATTGCGAGCGCCAGCGAAGCAATCCAGCGTACTTCCCCTTTGATAGAGCACGCTTTTACTGGCCTTTTTACCGCACTGGCTGGATTGCTTCGTCGCTTACGCTCCTCGCAATGACGAAGAAAGCCCTTCGCGTACTTTCCCCTCCCTCGTCATTGCGAGCGCCAGCGAAGCAATCCAGCGCATCTCCCCTTTGATAAAGCACGCTTTTACTGGCCTTTTTAGCGCACTGGCTGGATTGCTTCGTCGCTTACGCTCCTCGCAATGACGAAGAAAGCCTTTCGTGCATTGCCTTCCCTCCGTCATTGCGAGCGCCGCGTCGCTGCGCTCCTCGCAAGGACGGCGAAGCAATCCAGCGTACTTCCTCCCACATCAATGACTCCTCAAGCGGACCTATCAATCGAACTTCCACGATTGACGAGAACGCTAGAGACCGC
>JAITTC010000138.1 GCA_031287285.1 Christensenellaceae bacterium | reverse complement strand
CTGCGCCCTCTCCGTCATTGCGAGTGGCAACGAAGCAATCCAGCGTGCTTCCTTTTTGAAGAAGTGTGGCCTTTGCGCATCCGGCTGGATTGCCGCGTCGCTTCGCTCCTCGCAATGACGAAGAAGTAAGCCAGCATGCCTTCTCTCTGATGAAGCCTTTGCCAGTGCTGCCCCGCCACCCGCTCCCTCGGGCGAAAAGGGCCCGTAGGCATGGCCAAGCTGCTCCGCAGAGCGCGCTGCGCCCTCCTCGTCATTGCGACTGCGCCCTCTCCGTCATTGCGAGTGGCAACGAAGCAATCCAGCGTGCTTCCTTTTTGAAGAAGTGTGGCCTTTGCGCATCCGGCTGGATTGCCGCGTCGCTTCGCTCCTAGCAATGACGAAGAAACAATCCGGCGTGCTTCCTTTTTGAAGGAGTGAGGCCTTTGCGCATTTCGCTGGATTGCCCCGTCGCTTACGCTCCTGGCAATGACGAAGAAGTAAGCCAGCGTGCCTCCTTTTTGAAAAAGTGAAGCCTTTGTGCATTCCGCTGGATTGCCGCGTCGCTTACGCTCCTCGCAATGACGAAGAAGCAATCCAGCGTGCTTCCTTTTTGAAGAAGTGTGGCCTTTGCGCATCCGGCTGGATTGCCGCGTCGCTTCGCTCCTCGCAATGGCGAAGAAGTAAGCCGGCGTGCCTCCTCTCTGATGAAGCCTTTGCCAGGTTGCCCCGCCGCCGTTTCCTCGGGCGAAAAGGGCCCGTAGGCGTGGCAAAGCGGCCCCCGCCGCCCTCCTCGTCATTGCGAGTGGCAACGAAGCAATCCAGCGGCCCCTTTTTTGAAAAAGTGCAAGCTTTGCACATTCCGCTGGATTGCCGCGTCGCTTCGCTCCTGGCAATGACGAAGAAGTAAGCCAGCGTGTCTCCTCTCTGATGAAGCCTTTGCCAGTGCTGCCCCGCCACCCGCTTCCTCGGGCGAAAAGGGCCCGTAGGCGTGGCAAAGCGGCCCTCGCCGCCCTCCTCGTCATTGCGATTGCCCCGTCGTCGTCATTGCGAGTGGCAACGAAGCAATCCAGCGTCCTCCTTTTTGATGCAGCCTTTCTCTGCCTTGCAATCGCGCGCGCCTAAAACGACCCTCGAGCCCATGGGCTCGAGGGTCGCTTGACGCGGAAAGGGCGAAATCGCCGCGTGAGCGCTAGGGGCCCTTGCCCTCCTCCTTAAAGGAGCGCAAGAAAAGGCCCTTCAGCCCCTCGGCGGCCATGAGCAAAAGAAGGCTCGCCGCAAACGCGACGGCGAAATAGACCAGCGCGCGCAAAATAGGGTTTGGGATGGTAAAGGCGAGCAGGGCGGGGCGGCCGGCAGCGGGCAGCAGGCTGTTCCCTAGCGCGACGCCGCCCCCGATTCCCACGGCCAGCCCCAACCGCCTGCGCGCGAGCGCGAAAAGCCGCTTCATGCCTTGCCTCCCAGCGCAAGGCATTCGGCCCTTCCCTCGCGGATGGCCCGGGCAAAGCCCTTCACGCTTGGCCTTTCGTCCATCCTCATGGCGGCGATGCCCGCGCCGCTTGCGCTGTGCGTGTCGGATCCGGCGCTTTGCAGCAGGCCGTTTTCCTCGGCAAAGCGAAGGGCCCTATCGTTGCGGCTATCGTGGTTTGGGTTGCCGTTAAGGGTTTCCACGCCGTCGAGCAGTTCGGCCGGCATGCAGCGGGCGCCGCGGAAGGGATGCGCCTGCAGGAAGAGCCCTCCCGCGTCCTTAACCCTGCGGCGCGCCTCCCCGGCCGATAAAAAGGCCAGGCAGCCAAGCACCTCCAGCTCTTCCGGCTCAAGGCCATAGACGAGGAAATCCTCGGGTCCTGCGGCAACCCGCAGCTCCAGCGCGGGCAGCACGATTAAATCAAGCCCCTTGCCCTCCTCGCGCGCGGCGCGGTAGCCCGCGAAGAACTCCCGTAGCCTTTTCTGAAAGCGCGGGCCGCTTTGGCTGCCCGCGAACCATTCGGGGGTGTAGTGATCCGTCACAATCAGGGCGTCATAGCCCCTGGATTTGATTTCTTGCGCCAGGGAAGCGCCGGGCAGGTGCGAACAGGGACTGACTTCCGACGCGTGGGCGTGGGTTTCGATTAAAAAGGGCATGACTCCTCCTAAAATTCCGCGTTTTTGGTGGTACGGGGGAAGGGCAGCACGTCGCGGATGTTGGATACGCCGGTGAGATACATCACCAGGCGCTCAAAGCCCACGCCAAAGCCCGCGTGCTTTACCCCGCCGAAGCGGCGCAGGTCGAGATACCAGCCGTAAGCCGCCTTGTTCAGGCCAAGCTCGTCCATGCGGGCTTCCAGCGCCTCGAGGCGCTCCTCCCTCTGCGAGCCGCCGATCAGCTCGCCGATGCCGGGGGCCAGCAGGTCCATGGCGGCGACGGTCTTGCCATCGTCGTTCTGCCGCATATAAAAGGCCTTGATTTCCCTCGGGTAATCGGTTACGAAGACGGGTTTTTTGAAGATCTTCTCGCTCAAATAGCGCTCGTGCTCGGTTTGCAGGTCGCAGCCCCAAAAGGCCTTATACTCGAATTGATCGTTGTTTTTTTCAAGGAGTGAGACGGCCTCGGTGTAACTGACGCGGCCAAAGTCCGCCGAAGCGACTGCCTCAAGCCGCGCCTTCAGGCCCTGATCGACGAACTGATTGAGGAAGTCGATCTCTTCCGGCGCCTTTTCGAGCACGGTGCGGATCACGGACTTGAT
Organism: Christensenellaceae bacterium; assembly: GCA_031287285.1. GTDB lineage: Bacteria > Bacillota > Clostridia > Christensenellales > UBA1750 > JAITGM01. The sequence goes on along the minus strand of JAITTC010000138.1, from coordinate 4,188 downwards.
CAGCGCCTCGGCCAGGGCCATGTCGTCAAAAAGATCCGCAAAGGCGATCTCCGGCTCGATCATCCAAAACTCGGCGGCGTGGCGCGGCGTGTAGGATTCCTCGGCCCGAAAGGTCGGCCCGAAGGTGTAAACCTTCTGAAAGGCCAGGGCGAAGCTCTCTGCGTTGAGCTGGCCCGAAACCGTCAAATTGGCGGGCTTCCCGAAGAAGTCCTGCGAAAAATCGACGCTGCCGTCGGGGTTTTTGGGTGGGCCTAATGGGTCGAGAGTGGTCACGCGGAACATCTCGCCGGCGCCCTCCGCGTCGCTTGCGGTGATGAGCGGCGTGTGGACGTAAATAAAACCCAAATCCTGAAAGAAGCAGTGCACGGCGTGCGCCGCCAAGGAGCGGATGCGAAACACCGCCGCGAAAAGGTTCGTTCGCGGCCGCAAATGCGCGATGGAGCGCAAAAACTCGGTGGAATGGCGCTTCTTTTGCAAGGGGTAGTCGGCGGGGGCGGCGCCCTCTAGAGAAACCGAGCGCGCGCGGAGCTCGAAGGGCTGCGGCCGCTCCGGCGTGAGGACGAGATCGCCCTGAACCGTGATGCCGGAGCCCACGTTTAACCGCATGGCTTCGTCGAAGCCAGGCAGGCTTTCGCGCTCGAGCAGCACCTGCAAATTCTTAAAGAAGCTGCCGTCGTTGAGCTCGATAAAGCCAAAGCCCTTTAAATCGCGCAGCGTGCGCACCCAGCCGGAAACCCTGACCGGCCCTTCCCTCGGGGAAGTATACAGCGCGCGGACGGTTAAACGCTCCATGCCATTTCCTCCTTTAAAAACGGGCGAAATCCTAGCTTCAGTATAGCATTTTAGCGCGGGGGAGGGAATACCCTTAAGCATATGACGGGATCCATTTTACAAGCCGCAAGGGAGGATAAGCCATGCCACAGCTCGTCTACATCAGCGCCCGGAAGCCCGGGATCTTGTTCGCCAACGGAACGAGCCTCGGGGCCCTTGGCGCGGAGCCGCTCGCGGTGCGGCCTAAGGAGGGCGCGGCGCAGCTGCAATTCTTCCCGCTGGGGCTCAACCAGGGGGTTTCAAGCGCGGTGCTCCATGTGGAGGGCGAGCGCCTGAGCGCGGAAGGCGCGGTCTTGCGCCTTTGGCCGGGCGGCCAGCTGGAGCTCTGCCTGTACGAGGGCGAAGAGCCGGCGGACCCTCGCCTGGGGCTTGCCGAGGCCTTTTTGGCGGCCCTGCGCGACGACCAGTGGCAGCAGGCGACCTTAGCCATGAGCCAGGGCCTGCGCCAGAGTGTGCGGCCCGAGATCCTGCAGAACTTTCTTGGGCGCTTTGACGGCGCCGAGGCGCCGGGCTTCATCGAGGGGGCGGAGGAGGACGGCAGCCTGCCCCTGGCCACCTATGTGGAGCAGAACGGCCAGCGCAGGATGCGCCTTTTTCGCTTCGATTTCACGCTCGAAAACGGCCTGCCCTTCATCGACAACATTCGAGCCTTCATCAACTAAAAGCAGGGGATTTTTGCGCGCCCCTTGCCCGATGCCAAGGGAGGAAGCCGCAAGGGATCGCCTTCGCCCGCAAGGCTATATCAGATGAAATGGCCATGAAAAGAAAAAAAGGGGGTTGACAGTTTGGGGCGAGTTCGCCTATACTAACGGCGGTTAGAAGAAACTAACCGTTTCTTTTTCAAAGCGAGTTAGCTTGTGCTTACTCATGACCCTGAGGCGAGGAGGAAGGCAATATGCCCTTAACGCTGGCAAGACCCGGCGAGGATGCCTCCATCAAGAAGGTGGGCGGCAGCCCGGAAACCAGGCAGTTTTTAGAAAAACTAGGCTTCGTGCCGGGCACGAAGCTGACCGTGGTTGGCACGATCAGCGGCGACATGATCGTGGGCGTGAAGGAGTCCCGCGTGGCGATCAGCCGCGAAATGGCGGCGAAAATTTGGATTTAGCCCAAAAGGGGAGGAAGAGAGATGCAGACCCTGAAGGAAGCAAGGCCTGGCAGTCAGGTGCGGGTTTTAAAGATCGGCGGCGGCGGCCCGGTGAAGCGCCGCATCATGGAGATGGGGATCACCAAGGGCGTGGAGCTCTTCGTGCGCAAGGTGGCCCCGCTTGGCGACCCGGTGGAGATCACCGTGCGCGGCTATGAGCTTTCGCTCCGCAAGGCGGACGCGGAATGGATCGAAGTGGAGTAAAAACAAAGGCGAGCGAAGATGGGGAAAGCTTCGCGTTTTTTAAGACCATAGGTTAGTGGAAGCTAACCAATCGCCTCAATGGCAAGAGAGGAGAGAGGGAAATGGGCGCGACGATCGCTCTGGCCGGGAACCCGAACAGCGGCAAGACCACGCTGTTCAACGCGCTGACCGGCTCCAACCAATTCGTGGGCAACTGGCCCGGCGTAACCGTTGAAAAGAAGGAGGGCAGGCTGCGCGGCCACAGGGATGTGACCATCGTCGACCTGCCCGGCATTTACTCGCTTTCGCCCTACACGCTCGAAGAGCTCGTCGCGCGGAACTACCTGACCGACGAAAGGCCTGACGCGGTTTTGAACATCGTAGACGGCACGAACCTCGAGCGCAACCTGTTTTTGACCACCCAACTCATCGAGCTTGGCATCCCCGTGGTGGTGGCGCTGAACATGATGGACCTGGTGCGAAAGCGCGGCGATCAAATCAACGCGCAGCGCCTGGCCGAGGAGCTTGGCTGCCGCGTCATCGAGATTTCGGCCCTCAAAAGCGAAAACATCCTGGAGGCCGCGGCTGCGGCCGTGCAGGCGGCCCAAGGCGAGCGCTCGATCCCGCGGCACGGCTTCTCTGGCTGCGTGGAGCACGCCCTGGCGCACATCGAAGAAAGCCTTTGCGATTTGCCGGAGGCGCGGCGGCGCTTCTTCGCGATCAAGCTCTTCGAGCGCGACGAGAAGATCATCGCAAAGCTCAAAATCGCGGAAGAAAGGCTTGCCCGCATCGAGGAAGGCATCAGGGCCTGCGAAAAGGAGCTCGACGACGACAGCGAAAGCATCGTCACCGCCGAGCGCTATGCCTATATCGATTCGATCATCAGGGACTGCGTCAAAATTCGCAGGAGCGGCCTCAGCGCGTCCGACAAGATCGACCGTGTCGTCACCAACCGCTGGCTGGCGCTTCCGATCTTTGCGCTGGTGATGTTCCTGGTCTACTACGTTTCGGTCACGACCGTGGGCGGCATCGCCACCGACTGGGCAAACGACGGCGTGTTTGGCGACGGCTGGCATCTATTTGGCATCGGCGCCGCCGCCTATGAGGAAGCAGCGGGCGAATTCGACCTGGCGCAAGCGAAGATCGACGCCTTTTTAGAGGCTGCGGGCGAGGCCGGCATCGACGCGGAGCCCATCCGCAACGCGCTGGAAGAGGGCGGGCTCTGGCAGCCCGCGGCCGCCGAAATCCTCGGGGACTTTTCGGCCCAGGCGGCTTTCATCGCCGCGACCGCCGAAATCGAGGGGGAAGACGGCGCTTCCGAATCCGCCGTTGTCGATCTGGCCGCCTTCCTGGAAGTCGCGGGGCTTGAGGGGCCTGACCCGGCAAGCTACGGCGTCTGGGTGCCCGGCGTGCCGGCGCTCCTCGCAGGGGGCCTGGAGGCCGTGGGCTGCGCCGAGTGGCTTCAGGGGCTGATTCTCGACGGCATTGTGGCGGGCGTCGGCGCGGTGCTGGGCTTCGTGCCGCAGATGCTGATCCTCTTCATCTTCCTGGCCTTTCTCGAGGCCTGCGGCTACATGGCGCGCATCGCCTTCATCATGGATCGGATTTTCAGGCGATTCGGGCTCTCGGGCAAGTCCTTCATCCCGATTTTGATCGGCACGGGCTGCGGGGTGCCGGGCATCATGGCTTCGCGCACCATCGAGAGCCAGAGCGACCGCAGGATGACCATCATGACCACCACCTTCATCCCCTGCTCGGCCAAACTGCCCATCATCGCGCTGATCGCGGGCGCTCTTTTTAACGGGGCTGCCTGGATCGCGCCCAGCGCCTACTTCGCGGGCATGGCGGCCATCGTCTGCTCGGGCGTGATCCTGAAAAAGACCAAGCTCTTCGCGGGCGGCGCGGCCCCCTTCGTCATGGAGCTGCCGGCCTACCACTGGCCCACGCCCGTCAACATCCTGCGCAGCATGTGGGAAAGGGGCTGGTCCTTCATCAAGAAGGCCGGAACCATCATCCTGCTGGCGACGATC
>JAITTC010000073.1 GCA_031287285.1 Christensenellaceae bacterium | reverse complement strand
CTCGGGGCGATGGTGCCCATGCCGCCGGTGTTGAGCCCCAAGTCGCCGTCCAGGGCGCGCTTATGGTCCATCGAAGAGGCCAGGGGGCGAATCGTCTCGCCGTCGGTCAGGCAAAGCGCCGTGACCTCGGGCCCGCGCAGGAACTCCTCGATCACGATCTGCGAGCCGCTTTCCCCAAACTTCTTATCTTCCATCAGGGTTTGCACGGCCTGAAGGGCCTCCTCCTCGCTTTCCGCGATCAGCACGCCCTTACCGAGCGCCAGCCCGTCCGCCTTGAGCACCAGGGGGTAGTTCTGATTGGCCCGGATCCAATCGCCCGCCGCGCCGGCGCCGGTAAAAACCTCGTATTGGGCCGTCGGGATGCCGTATTTCTTCATCAGGCCCTTTGAAAAGACCTTGCTGCCCTCCAGGCGCGCCGCCGCCTTCGACGGACCGAAGCAGGCAAATCCATTCTCCTCCAAAAGATCGACGAGCCCCAAAACCAAGGGGTCGTCGGGCGCGACGACCACGAAATCCGGCGCGATCTCCTTGGCGAGCGCCAAGACGCCTCTTAAATCGCCGGCCTTCACGGGGTGGCAAAGCGCCCCTTCGGCCTCGATGCCTCCGTTGCCCGGCGCGCAGTGGATTTTTCCGCAAAGGGGGCTTTCCTTCAGCTTTTTGATGATGGCGTGCTCGCGCCCGCCGGAGCCGACGACCAGAATCTCCATGCCTTCAATCCCTTCCCCTCGGGGTTCCCCCCCCAAGCCTTAATGGTGGAACAGCCGAATGCCGGTCATCGCCATGGCGATGCCGTAGCGGTCGCAAACCTCGATCACATTGTCGTCCCTGATGGAACCGCCCGGCTGGGCGATGTATCGAACGCCGCTTTTCCGCGCGCGCTCGATATTGTCGCCAAAGGGGAAGAAGGCGTCGGAGCCGAGGGCCACGCCGTCAAAGCCCGCGATCCATTCCTTCTTTTCTTCGCGGCTGAGCGGGTCCGGGCGGGAAGCGAAGATGCTTTGCCAAACGCCGTCGCCCAGAACGTCTTCATACTCGTCTGAAATATAGACGTCGATCGCGTTGTCGCGATCGGCACGGCCGAGACCTTTTGCGAATTTAAGCCCCAAAACCCTGGGGTGCTGGCGCAAAAACCAATTATCGGCCTTGCCGCCGGCCAGCCGCGTGCAATGGATGCGCGACTGCTGCCCCGCGCCGATGCCGATTGCCTGGCCGCCGTAGGCGTAGCAAACGGAATTGGACTGGGTATATTTCAGGGTGATGAGCGCCACGATCAGGTCGCGCTTTGCGCCTTCCGGGATCAGCCGATTGGCGGTCACGACGTCTTTGAGCAGCTCTTCGCCGATTTTCAGGCTGTTTCTGCCCTGCTCAAAGCTGATGCCGAAGACCTGCTTGCGCTCGATCTCCTCAGGGGCATAGGCTGGGTCGATTTCGACCACGTTATAGGCGCCCTTGCGCTTGTTTTTGAGGATTTCAAGCGCTTCCGGGCTGTAGCCCGGGGCGATCACGCCGTCTGAAACCTCCTTGGCGATGAGGGCTGCCGTTTGCTCGTCGCAGGGGTCTGAAAGGGCGATGAAGTCGCCGAAGGAACTCATCCTGTCGGCCCCGCGGGCGCGCGCGTAGGCGCAGGCAAGGGGCGAAAGCTCCGCCTTTTTATCTACGAAGTAGATCTTCTTCATCGTTTCGTCAAGCGGCAGGCCGATGGCCGCGCCGGCCGGGCTCACATGCTTGAACGAGGTCGCGGCGGGCAGCCCCGTCGCTTCTTTCAGCTCCCTGACGAGCTGCCAGCCGTTGAGCGCGTCTAAAAAGTTGATGTAGCCCGGTCTGCCTGCCAGCACCCTCACCGGCAATTCGCCCTCTAAGAAGATGCGCGAGGGCTTTTGGTTTGGGTTGCAGCCGTATTTCAGCGTCAGCTCCGCCATGGCGCGTTTCCCTCCCTTAAACTCAATGGTTCTTGTTAAAGATGATTTGCTCGTATTTCCCCGTGGCGATGTCGATTCTTCGCGCCAGTAAAGAGACCTTGTTTTCATCGTTCAGGCTAGACCAGGCGGTTTTAGCAAAGGCCGAAAAGTCCATGCCGAGCCTGATCTTCGCGGGTTCGCCGGCGAAGGAGGGCAGCGGCTCGCCGTCGCCCCTGTAGGTGTGAATGAGGCGCCCTTCGCCAGGCTGCGGGTCGTCGTAGCGATAGAAATAGCGGGCGCAGCTCCTGCCGCCGTCGTCTGTCTTTAAAATCGAGAGGCCGAAGCTGAGCTTGCCGCCCGCAAGGCCGGCATAGCCCGAAATGCGCGGGGTAAAGTTTGGCGCGTCGGGCTCAAACTCGCGAGAGCGCAGCGCCTCTTCAAACGAGAGGCCTTTTTTGAGGCCCTGCGCGATCGTATCGGTCTGGTCGCCATTGGTGACGATGGTCGTGCTCCCCTCCACGCGCAGGGGCCAGTAGATCACCAGGGAAGGGTCCTTCATCCTGGCTTCGTCGAAGGCCTTGGTGCGCAGGCCCTCGCCCTCGGCCACAAAGACGCGGTTGCGCGAGTTCTCGCTCCTGCCCATGATGAAATAGGCCATGTAGGCGTAGCTTCCGCAGGCGCTGCGCCCCAGCAGGATGCCGCGCCCCGGGTAGCTCGTGGCGCTCAGCGCCTCATGCAGTTCCTTCATGCTCTTTCCTCCGCTTTTTTCTGCTCTTCCAGCCGGCCGGCCGCCATTTGAACGGCCTTGGGCAAAATCACCCACTCCGCCTGCTCCATCACGCGGCGCTGCAGGCTCTCTGGCGTGTCGCCATCCAGCAGCTCCACCGCCTTTTGAATCAGGATCGGCCCGCCGTCCACATCTCGGTTCACCAAATGCGCGGTCGCGCCCGTGATCTTCACGCCGCGCGCAAGGGCGGCCTCGTGCACGCGCAGCCCATAGAAGCCAAGGCCCGAAAAGCTCGGGATCAGCGCCGGGTGGATGTTGATGATTCGGTTTTCGTAGGCGGAAACCACCTTTTCGCCCAGGATCATGAGAAAGCCCGCCAAGACCACCAGATCGATGCGCCGGGCCCGCAAAAGCGCCAGCAGCTTTTCATCCCAAATCACGGGGTCCGGCTCCATGGCCTTTGAGAGCACAGCGCTCTCAACGCCCGCTGCCTTCGCCCTCTCAAGCGCGAAGGCTGCCTTTCGGTTTGAAACCACCAGCGCCACCTCCGCGGGGGCCAGCTTCCCCTCTTTTTGGGCGTCGAGGATCCTCTGCAGGTTCGTGCCGGAGCCTGAAACCAGCACGGCCACCCTCACCACAGCGCAACGCCCCCCTCGCCCTCCTCCGCCTCGCCGATGAGATAGGCAGGCTCGCCGGCTGCCTCTAAAAGCTCCATCGCCAGCTTTTCTTCGCCCTTTTTCACGGCCAGCACCATGCCAAGGCCCATGTTGAAGGTGTTGTACATATCCCGTTCCGGAATCCCGCCGGTTTTTTGAATTAAGCCGAAGATCTTGGGCTTTGGGAAGGAAGAAAGCTTCACCCTGGCGCGCAGGCCGCCCGGCAGCATTCTGGGGATGTTCTCATAAAAGCCGCCGCCGGTGATGTGCGAGGCCCCGCGCAGCTCGACCTTGCCCAGGAGGGCGTTCATGGCCCTTGCGTAGATGCGCGTGGGCGTGAGCAGGGTCTGCAGCAGCGGCGCGCCGAGCTCTTCGTCAAAGCGCGAAAGATCCCCGCCCTCCTCGAGCTGAAAGACCTTGCGGATCAACGAAAACGCGTTGGAATGCGCGCCTGACGAGGGCAGGCCGATGAGAACATCGCCGGGCCGCAGGGTTTCTTTATTCAAGATCTTCTTCGCGTCCGCGATGCCGACGCAAAAGCCGGCCAAATCATACTCGTCCTCTGGCATCAGGCCCGGGTGCTCGGCGGTTTCGCCGCCGATGAGCGCGGCGCCCGCCTGCACGCAGCCCTCGGCCACGCCGGAAACGATTTCCGCGATGACCTCGGGGCGGTTCTTGCCGCAGGCGATGTAATCGAGGAAGAAGAGCGGCTTTGCCCCCGCGCAGAGCACGTCGTTTGCGCACATGGCCACCGCGTCGATGCCGATGGTGTCGTGCTTGTTGAGCAGGAAGGCGAGCTTGAGCTTCGTGCCCACGCCATCGGTGCCGGAAACGAGCACCGGTCGCTCCATCCCCGCAAATTCCGGTTCGAACAGGCCGCCAAAGCCCCCGATGCCGGAAACCACGCCGGGCGTCATCGTCCGCGCGATGGAGCCCTTCATGAGCTCCACGGCGCGGTAGCCAGCCGTGATGTCGACCCCCGCGCTCTTATAGCTTTCGGAATGACTATATCGCTCCATGGCTATTGCTCCTTATCTTCGCCCCGACCGCTTAGCGAGAGGGGCAAAAGGTATTTGTCTTCAAAGGCCTTGGGCGGCTCGCTTGGGTATTCCCCGGTGAAGCAGCCAAGGCAAAAACCGATCTTCGAGCCCTCCGCGATCCGGTGCATGTCGCAGGCGTCGAGGTAGCCCAGCGAATCGACCAGAAGCTTTTGGCGAATCCCTTCCACGCTGAGCTGCGCCGCCACGAGCGCCTCGCCAGGGTCGATGTTCGTGCCAAAATAGCAGGGGTAGCTGAACGGCGGGGACGAGATGCGCAGGTGCACCTCCCGGGCCCCTGCCTCGCGCAGGATGCGCACGGCCTGGGCGATGGTCGTGCCGCGCACGATGGAGTCATCGACCACGACCACGCGCTTGCCCTTCACGACCTGCTCCACGGCGCCGAGCTTGATCTCGACCCCAGCCTGGCGCAGCGCGCGGGTGGGCTCGGTTAAGGTTCTTCCGACGTAGCGGTTCTTGATGAGGCCGATGCCGTAGGGCAGCCCCGAGGCCTGCGAATACCCAAGCGCCGCGGCCAGGCCGGAGTCCGGCGCGCCGATGACCACGTCCGCCTCCGCCGGGTGCTTTTGGGCCAAAACCTGACCCGCGCGCAGGCGGGTTTCGTGCACCGAGGCGCCGTCGAGCACCGAATCCGGCCTGGCGAAATAGACCTGCTCATAGGCGCAGAGCGCGCCCTTGCCCCCGCAGTGCGAGCGAAGCGAGAACAGCTCGCCGCCCCGCACCACGGCGACCTCGCCGGGGGCGATGTCGCGAATCAGCTCGCCGCCCAGGGTTTCGAATGCGCAGGATTCCGACGACACCGCGTAGCCGCCGTTTACCCGCCCAATGCAAAGCGGCCGGAAGCCTATCGGATCCCTGGCCGCGATGAGCTTGCGGGCTGACATCAAGACGATGGAGTACGCGCCCCTGAGCCTACCCATGGTGTTTTCAAGGGCAGCTTCCGCGGAGGGCGCGTGGAGCCTCTCTCTGGTGAAGACCTGGGCGATGACCTCGCAATCGGTCAAGGTGTGAAAGATCGCGCCGCTAAGCTCCAGCTCGTTGCGAAGCTCGTGGGCGTTGGTCAGGGCGCCGTTGAAGCAAATCGCGATGTTACCCTTCACATGCCTGAGCACCATGGGCTGGGCGCTCGCCTTATCGAGGCTCCCGCTCGCGCCGTAGCGCACATGGCCGATGGCGATCTGCGCCTGCCCCAGGAAGTCAAGGGCCTCTTGGTCGAGCACCTCGGGCACCAGGCCGGAATCGCGCACGCCGCGCAGGAGGCCGTCTTCGCTGACCGCAATGCCG
>JAITTC010000051.1 GCA_031287285.1 Christensenellaceae bacterium | reverse complement strand
TTCTCAGATTCCTTCTCAAATCTTTTGACGAATCTCTCAGGAACCTCGAAAATGAAGGGTTTCACGGTCAATTTCATGACATCCTCCTCCTTGCAGCGGATGCTACGCGTCCTTCTCTTATGCCTAGGATACATCGTGACTATACTCTTCGCAAGAGCCCGGCAGGCCTTTTCAATAAATTTTATCGTGTTTTTCATGATAATTGGCTCCTTTCAAACGACGTTTCTCATCACTTTCTTTCCATATCTATTCTGCACCGCAAAACATATTGCAATTCTTTTGGCCTTCGCGCCCTATCGCACCTCTCCATCCCTGCGCTATGAGCCTTTTTGTGCGTGCGCCCTGAAACGTCCTTGGCATTCTGCTATGCTGTCAACAATGGGAGGCGATCATGTGCAGAACATCCGCATTTCCGGCTATGTGGCCGAGCCGGCGTCGCTACGCCTGGGCACCGCCGAGAGCTTCGGCGTGGAGCAGCTGCGCTTCGAATTTTCGCCCGAGTGGGACGGCCTGCTGAAGCGCGCCGTTTTCGTCTGCGGCTTGCAGCTCGACAGCGCTGTTTCGGTAGTGATCCCCGAAGACACGCTGACCATCGACGTGCCCGCCGAAGCCACGGCGCAGGCCTCCCCCATGACGCTCTGGACGCTGGTGGTCGACGGTTACGCCGAAGGTAGGCGCATCCGCAGCGTGAACATCCCCTACTCTGTGGACGGCACCGCCTACGTCGACGCGGCGAATGCCGTGCCGCCCACGCCGTCCGAGTACGATCAGATGGTCGAGGAGATGCGCGACCTGATTCAGCAGGCGCTGGACGCTCGTGACGAAATCCTTGAAGCAGGCATCGGCCTGCACATCAAGGGCACTTATTCGACGCTCGCCGACCTCATGGACGCCGTGCCCGATCCGCATCTGGGCGACATGTACAATGTAGGCGCGCAAGCTCCTTATTCAATTTTCGCCTGGCACACGCTCGCTGACGGCACGCTAGGTTGGGAATATCAAGGCCAGCTGCAAGGCGAGACGGGCTCGACCGGCGCGCAAGGGCCGCAAGGGCCGCAAGGTATCCAGGGCGTTCCTGGTGCCACCGGGCCCACGGGGCCGCAGGGCATTCAGGGCAATCCTGGCCCGCAAGGCATTCAGGGCATTCAGGGCGAGCAAGGTCCGCAAGGCGATACCGGCAACATCGGCCCCACTGGCCCGCAAGGCATCAAGGGCGACACTGGCGCTCAAGGCTCTACAGGCCCGCAGGGCGAAATTGGCCCAGAGGGCCCGAAGGGCGACACCGGCGATGTAGGTCCCATCGGGCCGCAGGGCAATCCGGGCCCGCAAGGCGAAGTCGGCCCGCAAGGGGCGCAGGGCATTCAGGGCAACAAGGGCGACACCGGCGATACTGGTCCGCAAGGGCCGCAAGGCGAGCAAGGGCCAACGGGGCCGCAAGGTATCCAGGGCGATGTTGGCCCGCAAGGACCGCAGGGCGATCCTTTTGACATCATCGGCGTGGTTGCCTCTGAGGGTGATTTGCCCAACGTCGCAACGGTGGCGATCAATGGCACCTACCTGGTTGGTCCGTCGGATCCCTACGATCTTTACGTCAAAATCTATGAGGACGGCGTCTTGGTGTGGTTCAACTCCGGTCCGTTCTCGTCTGTCCAGGGCGAGCAGGGGCCGCAAGGCGAGCAGGGCGCTCAGGGTGAGCAAGGCCCGCAAGGCGTGCCGGGCCCGAAGGGCGACAAGGGCGACACCGGCGATACCGGTCCGCAGGGGCCTCAAGGCGAGCAGGGCGCACAGGGGGTTCAAGGATCTACGGGCTCGCAAGGCCCGACTGGCGCACAGGGCCCGAAAGGCGACACCGGCGAGCAAGGGCCTCAAGGTATTCAGGGAGAGCCTGGACCGCAAGGCGCGCAGGGCGAGCAAGGCCTGCAGGGCGATGCTGGTGCAACGGGTCCACAGGGCGAGCCTGGTGCTCCGGGGGAAGACGGCGCACAGGGCCCGAAGGGTGACACCGGGCCGCAGGGACCGCAGGGCGAACAGGGGCAAGCGGGGCAGCAAGGCGAAGAAGGCCCGCAGGGAGCGCAGGGTATTCAGGGCGATACTGGCGCGCCGGGCGCATCGGCATATGCCCAGGCGGTCATCGGTGGATATGTCGGCACGGAAGTACAGTTTTATGCAGACTTATCCCAGTTGACCAGCTTAGGCGACGCTCTTGCAGCGATTGGAGGGTAAGGAATGGCTACGGTGGCACAGGGGCTAGCGGCGGTGCAGGCTGGTAGGGCAGCGATCGCGGAGGAGGTCACAAAAAAGGGCGTGGAGGCGTCGGACAATGACAGCCTTCAAGTCCTAGCTGAAAAAATAGCGCAAATCAGCGGATTCGTCTCATCGTATTGGTTCGGCGATGCAAGTGATGGCGATGTGGTAATATCCGAGAACACGCAAATCCCCGTTGAGGAAGACCTAGGGCACATCTTCAAACAGTACAACAGCTTGACCATAAACGAGGGGTGTACCCTAGAGCCGTCTGGAAGATGTGCGGGCGCGGTGTTTTTAGTCAAAGGAGACTGCCGCATTGATGGGATTATAAATCTAGACAAGAAGGCCCCGCGAAGAAGCGACACAACGGAGAATATTATCTTAACCAGCGGCTTATCCAGCGCATGGCTACAAAAAGCCTCTGCGATCACTGGCGGGAAGGGCGGAAATGGTGGAGCGGGCAGGTATGGTACTGGAGGCACGCAGGTCTTGCAGGGTGGAACTGGCGGCACCGGACATCGCTTTGGCGGCGGATTTGGTGCCGGTGGTTCCGGAGGTTTGACTTCGTCAGCCTCCAACGATATTGCTACCTCAAGACAGGGGGCTAGCTGTGAACCGCGCCCGCCAGCAACTGCCTCGCCATGGCCTCCGCCATCATCGTCATCTCGCAGCGTTGCTCCTCTATATGGCGCTGGCGGCGCGGGCGTTGCTGGCAGCGTTGGCGTATATCCGGGCGGAACTGGGCCGGGCGCGGCGGGCAGAACAGAAAATATTGCGCTTCCGAATGGGAATGGCGATGCGTATGGCGGAGGGCTCTTAATGCTGGTTGTTGGCGGACAATTAATCATTAATGGAAAGATAACAGCGAAAGGTGGGCCCGGAGGCAGCACCAATGGAAATTCGTCTGGAAATGGCGGTGGTGGTGGCGGCGGTATTATAGTGGTTCTTACGCAGACACCTCCAATCATAACTGGCTCGCTGACCGTAGACGGCGGTTCCGCTGGTACGTATGCAACCACGGCGACCCCTCCCGCAACCAATGGGAGCGAAGGAACCGCATTCATCGCTCAGATGGACACCGAAGGTGTGGTGTCGGCGTGGTCGTAACATTGATATTTAAGGAGGCGCACAAATGACCATTACCAATCTTCAACTCGCTGAGGCCTTCCGAGCCTTCCTCGCTGAGCGTCGCGGCTACGTCTACACCGCCCAAGGGGAGCTCTGGACGCCCGAGCTCGCCGAGAAATGGAAGAAGGCCGGGCGTTCCGTGCCCGATGGTCGCAGCAAGGCGACTTACTTCACGTACGATTGCTCCAAGTGGTTTGGTCGCAAGGTGGACGACTGCTCCGGCGGCATCGTGGACGCGATCCGGCAGTATGATCCGGGCTTTGGTGACCGCACCGCCAACACCTTCAAGTCGCAATTTGTGGAGGGTGGCCCAATCGCCACAATCCTCGAAATCCCGGGGCTGGCCGTATGGAAGAGCGGTCACATCGGCGTTTATATCGGCGGCGGCGAGGTCATCGAGTTTCGCGGCACTGCCGATGGCTGCGTCAAAACCAAGCTCAAGGATAGGCCCTGGACGCGCTGGGGCAAAATCAAGGGCGTGGAGTATGTCAGCGAGGCGGCCAAGGAGCCTGAGCTGCCCTTCGAGGACGACATAGTCGTCGTGACCGGCGCGCGCGTGAATGTCCGCAAGGGCCCTGGCACGTCTTACGCCGACATCGGCACTGTACTCAAGGACCAGAGCTACGTCGTCTATGAGCGGAAAGATGGCTGGTCGCGCATCAACGGCGGCTGGGTTAGCGACAAGTATTTGCGGAGGTGACGAGCGTGGACTTCTGGAGCGAGGCGTTGCAGTCCTTTGTCGGTTGGGCCGTACCCGCCGCGCTGACAGCGCTCATATCCCTATCGGTTTCGCTGTGGCGCAAGGCCAAGTCGATCAAATCGGGCACGCAGATGCTGGAGCTGGCCGTTCAGGCCATGCTGAGCGACCGTCTGACGGAGCTGACAGAGCGCTACATCATGCAAGGGGCCTGCCCCGCCTGCGGTCGTGCAAATATTGATCGGCTGCATCAGACGTATAAAGCCCTGGGCGGCAACGGGCACATCGACGATGCCGTGCAGGCAGTCTTTGATCTGCCTAGGAGCGCTGCATGAGAGTGCGCTTCAACCCTGGCTATGGAGAGCCTGTGCGTGAGCGGCAAGAGGCGCACATTAGCGGTTGCAACGCCGATGGAACGCTGCGCTTTGCCTCGCTGGTCATTATCGTGTTGGGCTGGTTCTTGTTGGCCTTCACGCTGGCAATGGTCGCGCTCTTTGTTGCATATCGCGAGGTGCCGGATACTCTGGTCACGGCCGTTTTTGGTGTCGCCGGCGGAGAGGCTTTGGCCTTAGCCCTGAAGCGCATCTTCGAAAAAAAGACACAGGAGGAAGGTTAGTCTATGGACTTCTGGACGATCCTTGCAATCGCAGCTGCCCTGGCCACCATCGTGGCCATCATCGCCCGCCGCGACTGGGGGCTGCTGCAGAAAGCGCTCTTTGCGCTGGTGACAGTGGTCGAACGTGAACTTGGGCCCGGCACCGGCGCGCTCAAGCTGGCTGAAGTGATCCGCTTGGCCCTGCCGCATATCTCCGTAGTGCTCAAGCTCGTTCTGAGCGAGGAGAAGTTGGAAAGCGTCGTTGAGGCGGCTCTGGCGAGCGCGAAAGAAGCGTGGGCCCGGAATCCCAAACTGCTTGGAAGTCGCCCGCCCGGCGAAACGACGGTGTCGATCGAAGAATAGATTGTCGCGACCTTGGGTCGCGTGGATTGAAACGTGTGAAATTTCGTGTGAAATATTTGCGCCATGCGTGACTTTTCGGCGTCAAACGTGGCGCAACGTGACAAATATGACATATAGAAAAAGCCTGAAACAAGGATAAAATAAGAAAAAGCCCGCTTCTGCGGGCTTCTCGTTTTGGCACCTCCAAGGGGATTCGAACCCCTGTTGCCGCCGTGAGAGGGCGGTGTCCTAGGCCACTAGACCATGGAGGCAAAACTGGCAGCGGAACTAGGATTCGAACCTAGGCAATACGAGTCAGAGTCGTAGGTGCTACCGTTACACCATTCCGCTGCGATCTGGCGCTCACGCACCTTGGTAAAAGGCATTATACCCGAAGGCCCGCGCGGCTGTCAAGCCCCCGGAACCCGCTCCCACAAAGAAAAATGCCGCAGCTCGCAGCCATAAAAAATCCCAAAGTGCCGTTCACCCTATTTTGACACCTGCTTTCCTAGCAGGGAGGTGCCCTATGGCAGGCGTCTGCCTTCCCCTGCAAGGGGGCCTGGCATGTTCCTGGCCAACTCGGGCTCCATTTGAGATCTGTAGGTTCAAAATAAGGATGTGGCGCACACCTCAGGATGGAAGCCTTTCGCTCATACGGCCTTAGTATGGCCTTTTTCCGCCCCATTATAACAACGCGATAGGCGGCTTGTCAAGAAGGTTTTTCTGCTTTCTTCTATAGAAAAAATGGGGAATCCCTGCCCTACGCGCTCAGGTAAAGGCAGACGCTCGCATCGAAGCTCAGCCTGTATTCCTCGCCGCCCAGGGGAATGGCCTCGCGCGGCTGCAGATCCACATCGCAGCTTAAGGTGCCCATATAGCGCATGATTTCCTCGCTGTAGGGCGTGCGCAGCTCAAGCTGCAGCTGCAGACTGCCGCAGCCCGCGTTTTGCCGCCCCAGGAGCATCACGGGCACGAAAAGACTATATTGCCACCTGCGCAACCCCTCGTCAAGCGCCTCCCCCAGGCAGCCGCTGAGCTGCAGGCGGCAGTGGCTCAGGATCGGGTAGATCTTCTGGGCTTCGCCGCGCATCCCGCTGCAAGAGATCGTCCTTTCCTGCGCGCGCAGGGTCAATCTGGTGTGGTAAAGGGCCGGATAGCCCCGCTTAAAACCCTGTATTTCCATGTTTAGCACCCTTTCCGCATGAAGCATCCCTTTGGCCCGCCGACTGGGTGCTTCATATCTATGCCGCCGCGCGCTTCCTTATAAGGCGGGTGGCTTGGCCTTTTTTCGCGCCGCATTTTCAAGCCGCGCGCTGCCGCGCAGAAGTAAACGTTTGGTAAACAGTTGCAGGGGAAGGGCAGCCGCGCCGCTTTTTCCTTGCCTTTCGGTTGACTTTTCTTCCTTAGCCGTGCTATCATCTCTTATGATTCCGCCCATCCGCCGGGGCTGCCGCGGTGCGGCGCTTTTTAGGCGTGGATGGAACCCGCAAATGTTATGGAGGGTATGGCAATGAGCGCTACTGTAGAAAAGATTTCCTCTAATCAGGTCAAATTAACGATCACGGTCCCCGCTGCGGACTTTTCCGCGGCGATGAGCAAGGCCTATCTGCGCGTGCGCGGCAGGCTGACGGTGCCCGGCTTTCGCAAGGGCAAGGCGCCGCGCAAGGTGATCGAAAACTATTATGGCCAGGGCATTTTAATGGAGGAAGCGTTCAACGCTATCGTCCCTTCCGCATATGATAGTGCTGTGACCGAGCTTGATTTGAACCCGGTCGCGCAGCCGGATATCGACATTTCGAGCTTTGGCGAAAACGAAGACTGTATTTTCACCGCCACGGTCTATGTGCGCCCCGAGGTCACGCTCGGGCAATATAAGGGCATCGAGGCACCCGAAATCGAGGTTTCCGTCAGCGACGACGAGCTTTCCGCCGAGCTTGAGGCAGCGCGCGAGCGCGTGGCCCGCTGGCTCGACGCAGAGCGCCCCGCAAAGCAGGATGACCGCGTGAACATCGACTACCTGGGCACCGTCGACGGCGAGCCCTTTGAAGGCGGCAAGAGCGAAAACTTCCCGCTGGTTCTCGGCTCCGGCACCTTCATTCCGGGCTTTGAAGAGCAGATCATCGGCATGCAAAAGGGCGAAGAAAAAGACATTGCCGTCACCTTCCCCGAGGATTACCGCGCGACCGAGCTCGCCGGCAAGGACGCTTCCTTCCACGTCATTTTGCGCGAGATTAAAGAAAAAGAACTCCCTGATCTCGACGATGAGTTCGCTTCTGAGGTTTCCGAATTCGAAACCCTCGAAGAATACCGGGCCGACATTCGGGGAAAACTGGAAGAACAGGCCAAAACACGCGCCGAGAACGAGCGCGGCGACCAAATCGTGGCCAAGGTGGTCGAAAACGCGACGGTCAACGTGCCCGAGCCCATGATCGACGCCCAGGTGCACAACATGATCGACGAAATGGCCATGCGCATGAGCTACCAGGGCCTTCGGATGCAGGATTTTCTCCAATATACCGGCCAAACCGAGCACGACCTGCACGAGCAGTATGAAGAGCCTGCAAAGCAGCGCGTCCTGACCGAATTGGTGCTCGATGCAGTGCGCAAGGCGGAGGGCATCGAGGCCAGCGACGAAGAAGTTGCCGCCGAGATCGAAAAATACGCGGCCCAAATCGAAAGACCCAGCGAAGAGATCAAGGCCGAATTTGGCGAGAACGAGATGAACTACTTCCGCGACCTCGTCCTCTCGCAAAAGACCATCGCCTTCCTGAGCGAGCACGCCGTGCCGGCCTCAAAGAGCGAGGAACCCGCCGCCGAATAACCGCGCCCTGTTTTGGCCCCGCTCGCCGCGGGTATAAAAAAAGATCCACCATCTTGTTTGCATGAAGGGAGAGAAACGCGATGTCATTGGTGCCTATCGTCGTCGAACAAACCAGCAGGGGGGAACGCTCCTACGATATCTTTTCCCGGCTCCTCAAGGATCGGATCATCTTCTTGACGGGCGAAATCGAAGACCACATGGCCAATTTGGTCATCGCCCAGATGCTCTTCCTCGAAATGGAGGATCCTGACAAGCCCATCAACCTCTACATCAACAGCCCCGGCGGCTCGGTCACGGCCGGCATGGCGATTTACGACACGATGCAGTATACCCGCTGCCCC
>JAITTC010000001.1 GCA_031287285.1 Christensenellaceae bacterium | reverse complement strand
CCTGCCATCCGCCGCGTTCTTGAGGACGCCTCCATCCGCTTTTGCCTCGCCCACGGCCTGCCCTCGCACCATCCCGGGAATGAAGCCGAAGCAGCCCGCTAATCCCGTCGATCCCCTCTTGAATCCGCTTCATCGCCACATGCCCAGCCTTAAGTGGAACATCCCAAGATCGCCATGGCTTACTCGCACTCTTCTGTGGCTTCTTCCGGTTTTGCGCCTGGGTCGCCCTCCATCCGCCGCGTTCTTGAGGACGCCTCCATCCGCTTTTGCCTCGCCCAAGGCCTGCCCTCGCACCATCCCGGGAATGAAGCCGAAGCAGCCCGCTAATCCCGCCGATCCCCTCTTGAATCCGCTTCATCGCCACATGCTCAGCCTTAAGCGGAGCACCCTAAGATCGCCATGGTTTAGTCGCATTCCCGGTGATTTCTTCCGGCTTTTGCGCTTGGATTGCCCTCCATCCGCCGCGTTCTTGAGGGTATCCGCTTGCTTTGGTACCGCACATGGCCTGCCCCACATCCATCCCGGGAATGAAGCCGAAGCAGCGCGCCAATCCCGCCGAACCCTCTTAAATCCGCTTCATCGCCATATGCCCAGCCTTAAGCGGGTTGGTTCCCCCGGCGGTGCATAGGCAAAAGCGCACAATGCCCGGCAGAAAATCCAAACAAGCGCCATCGCAGGGTTTAAATGGAGCTTTTCACATGGCGCCCTTGCATAGAAGCCCGCCCCTTTCAATCGCTAAGCCGCTTTATTCAAAGCGATGCCCGCAGGCGCCGCAGAACTTGGCCGAAAAGGCCACCATTTCGCCGCATTCCGGGCAAAACTTATTCTCGGGCGCGGGGGCTATGATCTTCGCGCCGCATTCCGGGCAGAATTTTGCGCCGTCGCCCAGCGCGGCTCCGCAGGCGGGGCAAGGCTGCGCCTCTTCCTCCTCTTGCGAAACCTTGAATTCTGGCTCCGGCACGCTGCTCTGCTCAGCTTGCTGCTTGGCCGCCGTTTCGGCCCTCACGCGCTCGATCTCCGCCTGAATTTCGGCGATTGTGCCGTGATGCCCATCGATCCCGGCAAACAGCTCCGCGACCTCCGGGTCGTCTGCCGCTCCTCCCAAATGCTTTTGGTAATAGATCTCGCCAATTGCCTTCAGCTTCTCGTCAATCGCGCTCTTTTCGGCGCTGATCTTCCCGTTGAGCTTCGAAATCTCGATGGCGTCCGTCGCCTTATCGCCTATGTTTTTTGCCAAATTGCCCAATTTGTCGAAAAAGTCCACGGTCGTTTCCTCCCTTATTCGTTTGCCTGCTTTACCAAAATGCTCTATTCCGCCATAGGGTCACCGCACTCCATGCAAAAGCACAGCCCGTTTGGCGCTTCATCGCCGCACTCACCGCAAAAGGCCCTTTCTGTTTTTCTTCTTTGCCGCAAGGTTAAAGCCTTGCCCCACAGCCTCCGCGCAACTTGGTTCCGGTAGGTTTATGACGCCGCAGCTATTGCAAAACCTGAGCTGCCGGCTTGCCGAAAACCAGGCAGAGCGCTTCCTTGGCTTTCGGCCTTGCCCGGCCGCGCCGTCGCATCTTGCCCTGCTTCGTCGATCTTTCTGCGCAGCGCATCCACCCCGGCCGCCTAGCCGGCGCTTGAAGCTCGCCCTGCGGGCAGCCTCCCAAGAGGCCCGCGCATGCCGCTCTTCTTTTTACAGGCATCGCTCTCTTAATGAAGCTCCAGCGATGACCAGCCCGGCAGTCATCGCAATAAAAGGTGAAGCGGCGGCCAACCTTGGCCGAATGCTCCTCTTAATGCCACGTAAAGGCCCGAGGTCTTTCCCTCCTTTCCCCCTCCTGTTTCCATCGGCTTAAGAGGCCCCACCCCCTGCCCAAGGCGGAAGGGTGGGGCCTCTTTTCGCGGCTCTATGGTGAGCCCTCCGCGACTAGTTGCGCGTGAGGGTTCCCACGATCTTGGTCACCCGGATGGTATAACCGCCGTTTTCGTAGCTTAAGTCCATCAAGAGGATCTTTCCCTCGTCCTCGGACTCGATGGCGATCTGCCCGGAGCCCGGCACGACGTTTAGGTTAAAGTCCACGGTCGCGATCCAGCCCCCGGGGATCAGCCCTTGGATCACATAGGCGATCAGATCCTCGCTCACCGTAGCGCTCTCGTATTGATACTCCTTATATTGGCCGCCATTGCTCGTGCCGGTGCTCACGCCGGTCACCTTGCGCTCGCCGACCACGGAATTCACGCTTGGGACGATATCCTCCCCGAAATCATAGCTTTGAAGCGCGGCCGCATCCTCCAAGGCGCCGCAGCCCGTAAGGGCGAGCGCAAAAGCGGCCAAAAGCATGGCGGAAAGGGCAACCAAAATGGCTTTTTTCATCAAATCTCCTCCTCTTTATTCGAATGGGGCTCTTTAAGAAAGCTTCGTGCCGCATTCGCTGCAGAACTTCGTGCCGGGCTCGTTCTCATGCCCGCAGTTCGGGCAGGTTCCGGGCTTGCGCTGCTCTGCCTGCGCCCCGCATTCCGGGCAGAACTTCGCCCCGGGCGCGAGGGTCGCGCCGCAGCTTGCGCAATGCGTGGATCCTGCGCTCGCCGGGCCAGAAAGCGTGGCGGGCTGCTGCGGCGGCCAATTCGGCTGCTGCGAAGCGGAGGCAGAGGCCGCGTATTGCGGGGAGGCAGCCGGCGCCTTCCGCCTGAGCAGCAGGATCGTCACGATCGCGCCAAGGGCCAGCACCAGCACGCCAAGCCCCACGAGCAGGATCGTATTCAGGTTGCCGCCCAGGCCCGATGCGGTCTTATTCGCTTGGGTGGTTTTCTCGGTGGCCTCGGGGCCGTCGCTGCCGGAGCCGCCGCTCGGGCTTTGCTGCGGGTTTGCGTCCGAAGCCTCGCGCGCCTCCGCGAGCAATTCCTGCACGACGGGGAAGCCGGGGTTCGTTTCGTTGATGCCGCGGAGCAGGTCGAGCGCGGTGGCGTAATCCTTGTTGTTGAAGGCTTCAAGGGCGGTCTTAAAGCTGGCGGTGAAGCGGCTCTCGGACGGGGTCACGTTCATTTCGCGCAGGAACTGCTCGGCGATTGAGATGGGCACGGCGAAGTTCATGCCGGCCACCTGCGCGCCGCTGTCGCCATCGATCATGCCAAAGGTGTTGATGCCGATGACCTCCCCCGCCTCGTTAAAGAGCGGGCCGCCGGAGTTGCCCCCGTGGATGGCAGCATCGGTCTGCAGGATGTTCCAGCCGCCGGCCATTTCCTTCCGCGCGCTGATGATGCCCTGCGTGAGCGTTGGCTCCTGGATGGCCTGCGCCACGTTGAGCGCTCCGCTCAAGGTCGCCACCGCGGGGTAGCCCATGGCATAGACCTTATCGCCGGTCTTGAGCTTGGAATCGTCCCCAAGGGTCACGGTTGGGAAGTTGCCGCCGTCGAGCTTCAGGACGGCGACATCCTTGCCGGGGATGGGCTCGCCCATCTTGCGAAGATCCAAGCCCTTTGCCTTGGCAGAAACATCGCTGCCCGGCGTCACGTTGCCGATGTAGCAGCGGTAGTTCGTTTGCAGGTTGTGAATTTCCATGCTCTGCGCGAGCAGCCTGTAGGTCGCGTTGGCGAAGCCGTCCCATTCCTCCTGCGTCATCTCATAGCCGCTGCGGCGCATCTCTTGCATGAAGGAATTGGCGGCTTCCGTTGCGTACTCCACCAGCGCGGTTCTGGCGAAGTTCATGTTGAGCTCTTCCTCA
>JAITTC010000009.1 GCA_031287285.1 Christensenellaceae bacterium | reverse complement strand
CTGCGCGCCCTTGGGCTGAAGGCGCGGCACCTGCCCGCGCGCGAGCAGAGCTTCTATCATGCTTCTGCAGAGAGCCGCGACCTGGCGCAGTCGCGCATCGCGGTGCTTGGCGATGCGCTGACGCAAGAGAGCCCCGCCATCGTTTGCGCGCCCATCGAGGCGCTGCTGCAGCCGTTGCTTGCGCCCGAGCGCTTCCAGAGGGCGATCCTCGATCTAAGGCCCGGCGCCGACATCCCGATCGAGGAGCTGAGCCTGCGCCTGGTGGAGGCGGGCTACCGCCGCGAGGAGGCCGTAGAGGGCAAAGGGCAGTTCGCGGTGCGCGGCGGCATCGTGGATCTCTTCCCCGTGCAGGCAGAAACCGCTTACCGCATCGAGTTTTGGGGCAACGAGATCGACACCCTGCGCGAGATGGACGCGATGACCCAGCGCTCGACGGGGCTGGCAAAGGAGCTCAAGGTCTACCCGTCGTCTGAGGCGGTGTTAAGCCCCGAAGAGGCAATGGCCGCGCTCGAAGCGGTGCGGACGATGCTGGAGCGGCAGAAAGCCGCCCAAAAAAGCCCTTCGATGCTCTGGCTGGAGCCCGGCGAAGACGAGGAAGAGAGCGTTTTTGACGATAGCCCGCCCAAACGGCCCTTGGGCGAGCCCGAAGAGCTGGAAGGCTTTTTGCCGCTGCTTGGCGAAACGCGAAGCGCGCTGGACTACCTTTTGCCCGAGCTCATCCTTCTTGAAGAGCCCGGCAGGGTGCGCGAGGGCGCGTCCGATGCGATAGAGGGCTACGCGCGCGAGCTGCAATACGCCATCGAGCGGGGTGAAGGCATCAAGGAGCAGCGCCAAAACCTGATGGACTACGATCAATTCATGGCGCGGGCGCTCCAGTTCCCCCTGATCGCGCTTGGGAACCTGCGCGTGGCCGTGCCCGACCTGCGGTTTAAGACGCTTTGCTCCATCCCGGCGAGGGAAACGCCGGACTTCATGGGCCAGCAGCAGCTTCTGCAGGAAAAGCTCGAGGAATTCAGGCGCGAGGGCTATGAGGCGGCCCTTTTTGCCGGAGGGCAGTCGCGCGCCGAGAGATTAAGGCAATCGCTGCAAAACAACGGGCTTGGAGGCGCGCCCTTCAGCGTGCTGACGGAGCCCTTTTCGCGCGGCTTTGAGCTCCCCGAGGCGAAATTCGCCGTGCTGGGCGACAGCGACCTGTTCGGCAGCGCGAGGCAGCGCGGCGCCTCGAAGCGGCGGCGGAACGGCCGGAAGATCGCAGCCTTTACCGACTTAAAGCCGGGCGACTACGTGGTGCATGAGAACCACGGCGTGGGCGTGTATCTGGGCACCGAAAGGCTGACCGTGCAGGGCACGAGCAGGGACTATTTAAACATCCAGTATGGCGGGAAGGACAAGCTCTATGTGCCCACCGACCAGCTGGACAGGGTGCAAAAATACATCGGCTCTGCGGACGCCCCCCCAAGGCTCAACCGCCTGGGCGGCGGCGACTGGGAAAGGGCCAAGCAGCGCGTAAAAAGCTCGCTGCTTGACATGGCGAAGGAGCTGGCCGAGCTCTACGCCAAGCGCCAGGCCATACGCGGCCACGCCTTCGCCAAGGACGGTCCCTGGCAGCGCGAATTCGAGGACGCCTTCCCCTATGAAGACACCCCGGACCAGCTGCAGTGCGCCATCGACATCAAGGCCGACATGGAACGGGACGTGGTGATGGACCGCCTCCTTTGCGGGGACGTTGGCTACGGCAAGACCGAGGTGGCCATGCGCGCCGCCTTCAAGGCGGTGGTTGAAAGCAAGCAGGTAGCCGTCTTGGTGCCCACGACCATTTTGGCGCAGCAGCATTTTGAGACCTTTAAGAAGCGCTTCGCGAACTTCCCCGTGCGCATCGAGATGCTTTCGCGCTTCCGCTCGGCAGCGGAGCAAAAGCAGATCGCCCAGAAGGCCCAGAAGGGCGAACTCGACATCCTGATCGGCACGCACAGGCTGCTTGGCAAGGATTTGCGCTTTAAGGACTTGGGGCTGCTCGTCGTGGACGAGGAGCAGCGCTTCGGCGTCAAGCACAAAGAGAGTTTAAAGCAGCTGAAGGCAAGCGTCGACGTGCTGACCCTGTCGGCCACGCCAATCCCCAGGACCCTGCACATGTCGATGGCCGGCATCCGGGATATGTCTTTGCTCGAAACCCCGCCGGAGGAGCGCTACCCGGTGCAGACCTACGTGCTTGAATACTCGGACTCGCTCCTTCGCGACGCGGTGCGCAGGGAGCTCTCGCGCGGCGGGCAGGTCTACATCCTCTATAACCGCGTGCGCTCCATCGAGCGCTTCTACAGCCATGTCTCCTCCCTGGTGCCGGAGGCCCGCATCGCCATCGGGCATGGCCAAATGCCAGAAAACGAGCTTGAAAACGCGATGCTCGACTTTTATGAGGGCAGCAGCGACGTGCTGATCTGCTCGACGATCATCGAGTCTGGCCTCGACGTGCAAAACGCCAATACGCTGATCGTGATGGACGCTGACCGCTTCGGCCTGTCGCAGCTCTATCAGCTTCGCGGGCGGGTGGGGAGATCCAACCGCCTGGCGTACTGTTACATGACCTTAAAGCCCGATAAGGTCATCACCGAGCAGGCAGAAAAAAGGCTTTCTGCCATCCGCGAATTTACCGAGTTCGGCGCGGGCTTTAAGATCGCCATGCGCGACCTCGAAATTCGCGGCGCGGGCAACCTGCTTGGCGCGCAGCAGCACGGCCACCTGAGCGAGATCGGCTATGACCTTTACGTGCGCATGATGGAGGAAACCGTGCGCGAGGTGAAGGGCGAAATCGTCGAAAACCGCAGCGTGGAGGCGCGGGTGGAGCTGCGGGTGGACGCCTTCCTCCCGCTCGACTTCGTGCGGGGCGACTCGCTGCGCATGGATGTGTATAAGCGCATCGCGACGGTGCGAAACCGCGAGGACTTTTCGGAAGTGCTGGACGAGCTGATCGACCGCTTCGGCGAATTGCCGCAGGAAGCGGAAAGGCTGCTCTGGATCGCGCTGTTTAAGAGCCGCCTGGAGGCGCTCGGGCTCGATTTGGCCTTTATGCGCGGCAATCAGCTCGTCATGCGCTTTTCGCAGCTGGCCGCGCTGGACTTTTCGCTGCTCGTCAAGGGCCTTGCACAGGCCCGGGGCTTGAGCCTGCAGAACACAAACCCGCCCTGCCTGCTGCTGAAAAGCCGAGGCGAGCCCGAAAAGCTGATGGAAGCCGCGATCCTGGCGCTTGAAGAGCTCGAAGAGGGCATGAGAGGCTAAAAAGCCCGCCCAGGGCGTTTTAAGGGTGGGGCGACGGCCTTATCCGCGCGAATTCACAGTTTTGAAACCATCTATACATTGCTTAATGGCGGATTTTGCGCTATACTTCATGGATGGAAGAAGCGAAACTCGAAAGGATGAAGAACTTCAAATGAAAATCATATGGAAGGCCCTGTCGCTGCTGCTCTGCCTGGCGCTTTTGGCTGGCTGCGGCGTTGTAGAAGTGGACGAGAGCAAGGTCATCGTCGCCAAGGTGGGCAGCGAAAACATCACCAAGCAGGAATTCACCCAGGCGCTGACGACCTGGCTTGGCCAGTATGGCTACACGCCGGATTCCACGGCCATCGCAAGCCAGCTTCCCGATCTGAAGACCCAGCTTTTAGACAGCATGATTCAGGAACTGGTCGTTGG
>JAITTC010000216.1 GCA_031287285.1 Christensenellaceae bacterium | reverse complement strand
CAGCGCCTTTGCCTCAATCGTCTTTGACCCGCCAGCCGGCTGGGAGCATTTCACCGACGAGCAGCTCGGCGCGCGCTTTAGCTTTGACCCAAGGACTTTGCCGGCGCAAGGCGCTGCCTTCCCGCCAGAAGTGCCGATGGACGCGGTGATCTACGACATGCAGGGCTTTGACCCAGACACCGGCTCGAACGTCATCGTGCGCTTCCATCGCTACCAGGGCGAGCTCCAAGGCTATATGACCCAACTGAGGGATAGTTTAAAGAACATGAACACGATAGAATATGAAATAGACGATGAGATGACGCAAATGAGCGTGGCCGGGCAGCCCTTTTTGGCCTTTGCCACCCGCGTATCGAACCTGAACGCGGTGCAGCTCTATCTTGGGCGCGAGCTCAACGGCTACATCATGCTGGTCAACCTGATGACCATTGGGGATGTTACCCCTGAGGATGTCATCACCTATTTTAAGGCCAAGGAGGCCGGCGATTCAGCGCCTCAGCTGCCAGCCGCCATGCCCGGGGCCACGCAGCCGCCGGAAACGCCGCAAGAAGTCATAGCGCCGAATAACGAGCTTGAACCGGCGGGATCCCTCGCGCCGGCAAGGGCTGCATAAGATCGTTTTTTGGGGCCGCGAGCGGCCCTTTGATGTAAAAAGAAGCAAAGAAAAGGGGCGGAACAACCATGAAGCTGTTCAACTACCGCGAGGGCGACGGCATTGCCCTTGGCGCGCTGACCGAAAAAGGCCATGTGGATTTAAGCGCGACGGCGAAGAAGGCGGGCCTTCAGGCCCCCTGCAGCGTGGACGCGGTGATTGCCTGCGCCAGCGAGAGGGCCAAGCTCGAAAAGCTGCTGGCCGCGGAGCCCGTGCTGCTTGACGAGGGCAAGATCGCCTTTGCCCCGGCCGTGGCCCGGCCCGAAAAAATCCTCTGCATCGGCCTGAATTACGCGGCGCACGCGAGGGAAACCAACATCCCCCTGCCGGAGGCGCCCGTGGTTTTCACCAAGTATTTGAACGCCCTGAACCACCACGGCGGCACGATCAAGCTGCGCCAGGCGGCCAAGATGTACGACTATGAGGCGGAGCTCGTCATCGTGATCGGCAAGGAGGCGAGCGCCGTCCCGAAGGAAAGGGCGCTTGACTATGTCTTTGGCTACACCTGCGGCAACGACTTTTCGGCCAGGGATATTCAAAAGCGCACCAGCCAATGGACGCTGGGCAAGTCGATGGACGGCTTCGGCCCTGTCGGCCCGTATGTCGTCACGGCCGACAGCATCGACGGCGGCAATCTTAAAATCGCTACCTATGTGAATGGCGAGCAGAGGCAGTCGAGCAACACCAACGACCTGATCTTCGGCATCGAAGAGCTGATTGCCGACATCACCAGCTTTATGACGCTAAAGCCCGGCGATTTGATCTTCACCGGCACGCCGAACGGCGTCATCACCGCCTACCCGCCCGAAAAGCAGGTCTGGCTTAAGGCGGGCGACGTGGTCGAGGTCGAGATCGAGGGGATCGGCAAGCTCAAGACGACCCTGGAGTAGGAAGAGGGCAAAAAAACAGGGCGGCCAAGGGCGAAAAGCGCCTTTGGCCGCCCCTTTTTAACGAGAGGGAAGGGAGGAAGCTTGCAATGGAACCAATCCAAAGCTATTACGAGGGCTACGACGAGGAAGGCCGCCTGCTCACCCGCCACGGCCAGGTCGAGCTTCTGACCACGATGCGCTACATCGAAAAATACCTTTTCCCCGGGGCCAAGATTTTGGAACTCGGCGCCGGCACGGGCAGATACAGCCACGCGCTGGGCGAAAGAGGCTATGAGGTCGACGCGCTCGAATATGTGGGGCACAACATCGAGCTGTTCAGGCAGAAGACCAGGCCCGGCGAAAGGGTCACGATTCGCCAGGGCGATGCGCGCGAGCTCTTGGGCTTCCCGGGCGGGGAGTACGACCTCACGCTGATCCTGGGGCCGCTTTATCATGTCTTTACGGCGGAAGAAAAGAAAAAGATCCTAAAAGAGGCCTTGCGGGTGACGAAGCCCGGCGGCGTGCTCTTTGCCGCCTATATTGTCAGCGACGCGACGCTATGGGCGGAGGGCTTTGGGAAACACCACTTTGACATAGCGGACTACATCGCCAAGGGCAAGATCGATCCCTTGAGTTTCAGAACGCATTCCGAGCCCGAGGACCTCTTCGAGATGCTGCGCAAGGAGGACATCGACCTGCTTATGGCGAATTTGCCGGTTACGCGCCTGCATTACCTGGCGAGCGACGGCCTTGCGCGAGTGATACGCGAGGCTTTAAGCGCCATGAGCGATGAGGAGTTTGCCCTCTACCTTCGCTACCATTTCGCCGTCTGCGAGCGGCAAGACATGGTGGGCCTGAGCTTCCACGCGCTCGATATTTTTAAGAAGAACGACTAAAGCGCCCCCGCTTATTAGAAGAAGAAGTGCGTGGCAAACTGGTCGATGAGCACCAGGGCGCCGAGCACCAGGGTATAAAGCGCAAAACCCCGCAGGTTTGCCCTGCGCAGGATGCGCAGCATCACGCGGATGGCGAACACCGACGAAAGCGCGGCGGCCACCGCGCCCAGAAACACGGGCCAGAAGGGGATCGACGGGGCGGCGCCGCTGCCCTTGGATAAATCCAGGGTTTGGAAGACGACCGAGCCCAGGATCGCGGGGATCGACATCAGGAACGAAAAGCGGGCGGCCTCCTCGCGGTCAAGGCCCATGAACAGCCCGCCGGAGATCGTGGAGCCGGAGCGCGAGAGCCCGGGCAAAATGGCCGCCGCCTGGAAAAGCCCCATGACGATCGAGCTGGCATACGAAGGCGCCTTGCCGCGCCCCTGCTTGTTGCCCGAGAGGAAGAGCACGATAGAGGTCAGCAAAAAGCCAAAGCCCAGCAGCGCCCCGCTGTAAGCGTAGTCGAAGAAGTCGCCAAAGAGCAGCGCCGCGATTACGGCCGGGATCGTCGCGACGACCAGCCTGTAAACGGGCTTTGAAAAGGGCCGCTTGAGCATCGCCCACACATCGCGCCAAAAGACGAAAAGCACGGCGCTCAGGGAGCCCACATGAAGGAGGGTATCGAGCAAGAGCCCAGGCTCTTCCACCTGAAAGACGCGCTGCAACAGCACCAGATGCCCGGAGGAGCTGACCGGCAGGAACTCGGTGAGCCCCTGCACGAGGCCGAGCAGGATCGCCTGCCAAATTGCCATTGGCTTCACTTCCATTTCTTAAGGAGGGGCCGCCGAGGCGTCCCGCTTTTTTGGTTTTGGGATATCATAGCACATTGTTGAGGGGAGTGGAAGCATTGCACCACACCGAAAACACGATCCTGCGGCTTGTTCGGCTCATGCGCGCGCGCATTCCCGCGGCAAGCGAGCAAAAAAGCGTGCGGAAGGGCTACTTTTTGCTCTATTACGAAAGGCTGCTCTCGCTTTGCGAAGGGGCGGTCTGGCTTTCGCGCGAAAGCCAGGATTCGGCGCCGCCCGCGGTGCTGCTCCGCTCAGCCCTCGAGTGCAGCATCGACCTTTATAACCTTGCGAGTTTTTCGGAATATCATTTCGTGATCCGCGCCATGGAGCTCTACGATCGAGACGCGCTGTTTCGCTACAGGGCCCAGCCCCTCTATGGTAGGCTCGAAAAAGAGCTTGGGGAAGAGGGCCTTCGGCGGCTCGAAAGCGAATCTTCGATGATGCTGCGCGAGGCGCTTCAGAAGGCCGAGCGGTATTTCCCCCTTTTAGACGCGCCGCACAAGCTCAACGTGATCAACCGCTTTCGCA
The DNA here is from genome assembly GCA_031287285.1 of Christensenellaceae bacterium. Lineage (GTDB taxonomy): Bacteria > Bacillota > Clostridia > Christensenellales > UBA1750 > JAITGM01. The sequence goes on along the minus strand of JAITTC010000216.1, from coordinate 4,742 downwards.
TTGCGGGCAAGGAAGAGCTCTACCAGACCGAATACACCATGCTTTCGGCCACGGCGCACAACGCGCTGGCCGATATGGCCATCGAAAAGGTCCTTTCCCTGCGCCTGCCGTTTGACCGCCTGCTCGACGAGAGGCTCTGCTCGACCTGCCTAAGGCTGCTCGTGGATGCCCTTCGCTGCAGTGCGGCGCTGCTGGGGCCCGATGAGGAGCTGCTTTCAGGCGCTATCGGCCTGCTGAAGGAATTGAAGGCGGTCGCGCCGCAAACGCTTCCGCAGGCTTGAAAAAGGGCGGCCCGCGCCCCAAAGCCGCCCTTGCGCGGGAATTTCATTGAAATGCTGAAAATTCGAACTGCCTTTTTATAGCTTTTTGAGCTCTTAAATCGGGGGTGCTTTACGCGGAGCCCAAAATGGTGGTTTTGAGCGAATAAGGCCATAAAAGAGCTTGAAATCGGGCACAAAAGAGCTTTGTTGAATCCGGTTTATTCCGCCTTCTAATTCCTGGGTGGCATTTCGGCGCATCCCTTCGGGCCCGGATAAGATCAAGCGCTCTTTTACGCTGTGAAGTGCTGCTTGCGGCACCGCAGCGGGTTGGTAGGGCCGGTCGGGGGGCAAGGGGCAAGCCGGCGGCCTCGTGAATGGAGGGGCTGCATCGCATCGGCTGGATTGCTTCGTCGCTTATGCTCCTCGCAATGACGGGGGAGGTGCCAATGCGGTGGCTTGAGACGCCAATGCGGTGGCTTCGTCGCTTATGCTGCTCGCAATGACGGGGAAGCAACCCAGCACTCTTCCTCGTCATTGCGCTTGCCGCGTCGCTGCGCGTTTCGCAATGACGGAGGTTAGCGCTGCCACTGTGATGCCGCCGCGCCGCCGCAAGACCTCCTCCTTGCAGCGAATCAAAAGGAAGCGCCCAAAGCAAATTGGGCGCTTTCTCATGCCGTGGTGATCGGGCGCTATGCCCCCGGCAGCTCGCGCTTTTTCGCGATGCCCTCTTGGATGGCCGGCAGGGCTTCGAGCGCCGCCTTCCGGCCGATTTCAACGCACTCAGCGGCCTGGGCGATCGAAACCATGTTGATGTGCAGAAGATCCGGGGCGATGTTGATATCGGAGGTGATGATCTTCTCTTTGATGAGGGCCCACTCCATCACGGCGAAAGCCTGCATGATGATCGCGCTGAGGCCGTCGCAGGGCACGAAGCCGCCGTGGTAGCCCACATCCACCGAGATGATGAAGTCCGCACCCATGGCGCGGGCGGCATCCGTCGGGACACGGCAGAGCACGCCGCCATCCACGAGGAGCCGATCGCCCAGGCGCAGAGGGCGGAACACGCCGGGGATTGAAATCGAGGCGCGAATGGCCTGCCAGACCGGCCCCTCGGTCAAGGTCGTCAGCTCGCCGCGCTCGATGTCGACGGCCAGGGCCGAAAAGGGGATCTTCATCTGCGCAAAGCTCTTGTTGCCCGTCAGGGTGCGCAAAATATTCTCTATTCGAGCGCCGCCGAGCAGCCCTTGGCGAGGGAGGATCACGTCCGCCAGGCTGCGCTCATCGAGGGTGTAGACGTAGCGCTCGATCAGGCGCATATCCATGCCGGAGCAATAAAGCCCGCCGATCAGCGCGCCCATTGAGCAGCCGGAAACCAGGTGCACGGGGATCTTCGCCTCGTTAAAGACCTGCAAAACGCCGATATGCGCAAGGCCCCGGAAGGCGCCGCCGCCCAGGGCCAATCCGACTTTTGGTTCCGGTTGCATCATAGTGGGGGCACCCCTTTCATAGGATTAGGGAGCTGTTTTTTGGGGGGGAGGGCGAGGGGATGAAAGAACGAAAAACCGGCATACTATCGGGCTTTTTTTTGGGAGGGCTGCTGCTTTTGCTTCTTCTTAGGCCGGCAGCTTCGATGGATGGGGCAAAGGAAGGCCTGCTCTTGTTCGGCGGCACGGTTCTGCCCTCGATTTTGCCCTTTTTTGTGCTGACGAGCCTGCTTTCGCAGAGCGGGATGCTGGCGCTTGCCGGGGGGCTCTCGTTTTTGCCAAAATGGCTTTGCCGCGCACGCGGAAGCCTTGGATGGGCGATGGTCTTGTGCTTCATCGCGGGCGCGCCCACTTCCGCCCGCCTGCTTGCGGCGCTGCACGAGGAGGGAGCGATTGGCGAAGGGGAGATGCTGCGCCTCAGCGCCTGCTGCACCCTGACCGGGCCGCTTTTTTTGATCGGCGCGGGAGGGGCGCTGCTGGGCGGGCCGGCATTCGGTGCGGCCGTCTGCTGCGCGCAGTTCGTGGCAGGGCTGCTCAACGCGCTGCTTTGGCGCGGCGTTGGGCAAGAACCTGAAATAGGCCAAGCTCCGATGAAAAAAGAAGGACTTTCGCCCTTTGACGCCCTGCCAAACGCCCTGCAGAGCAGCTGCTCCGCGGCGGTGCTCGTGGGCGGCGCCATCATCGTCTTTTCGGCCCTGCGGGCGCTGCTGCAAGAGAGCGGCCTGTTTTTTGCGATTGAAACGGTGCTTTCGGGGCTGCTGCCAGAAACGGCGGCGGGCGCGCTGCTCAGCGGCTTTATGGAGGTGAGCATAGGCATCCGGGACGCGGCGCTCAGCGCGGTTTCGCTGCCCATGCGCCTGAGCCTGGCAGCCGGGATCGCGAGCTTTGGCGGCTTTTCGATCTTTTGCCAGTCTGCCTGCTTTTTAAAGGGGCTTTTGCCGCTGAAGCTGCTTTTTTTGCAAAGGCTGAGCCACGGCGCGCTGGGCTTTGTGTTGATGCGCGCGGCGCTCTTCTTTTTAAGCCCAAGCCTGCCTGCCATGGCGCTGCCCGCGCCGCCAATGCAGCCGGAGCCGGGCCTTGCGCTAGCCGCGCTTGGCCTAAGCTTCCTTTTTGGGCTTGGCCTTTTGTGGCTGGCGCCCAGGAAGAGGGGGGCCTGAAGGCTATTGCTCCGGGCTTCCGCCGCCCAGTTCCTCGCGGTTGTTGCGCACATCCTCGAAGATCGAGCGGGTATACTTTTCAAGGCTCGCGAGCATCTCGTCGATGTATTCATCGGCGGCCATGCGGTCTTCATCCGCCTGGCGGCGAGCGCTGGCGACGAGTTCCTTCGCGCGGCGCTGGGCTTCCTGGGTGATGCTGTCTTCATTGACGAGGCGATCGAACTGCATTTCCGCGTCGTGAATGATGTCTTGCGCTTGAAGGTCGGCTTCGCGCAGGATGCGATCTCGATCCCTGACGATCATCTCGGCCTGCTTGATATTATCGGGCAGGGAGTTGCGCAGCTCGGCCACGATATCGAGGCAGGTTTCCACATCCACCAGCCGCTTGCCCGTCAAGGGCACGGGCGAGGCGTTTTCGAGCGCGTCAGAGAGGTGGTTGATGAGCTCGGTGACTGAGATGTTCATCGGGAATCTCTCCTTTAAGGGGAAGTTTGGAAAAACGGGGGTTTATTTGCAAAGGGCGGGCCCTTTTGGCCTAAACCTTGAGCGCTTGCAGGGCATGGAGGACGCATTCCGGCACCAGGGCGGAAACATCGCCGCCAAGCGCATGGATTTCGCGGATGAAGCTGGACGAAACCGCGCTCAGCGCGGGATCTGCCGGAAGGAAGATGGTTTCAACCCCGGGGGCCAGGTGGCGGTTCACCAAGGCGAGCTGGGTTTCGTATTCGTAATCAAGGGCGCTACGCAGGCCGCGCGCCATGACCGCGCAGCCCTCTTTTTTGGCGGCTTCAACCGTAAAACCAGGGTAGGAAACCGCCCGCACATGGGGGATGCGCCCCTTGCAGGCCTGCCGGATGAGGGAAAGCCGATCCTCGGTGCTGAAAAGGGACTTTTTTGCGAGGTTTTGCATCACGCAGACCACGACCTCGCCGTATAGCGCGCTTAAGCGCGCGATGAGGTCGAGATGGCCGTTGGTGAGCGGATCGAAGCTGCCGGGAAATAAGCAGGCGGGCATGATTTCATCCCTCTTTTTTAGGGTTTTTGCGGGGCAGCGCGAAAAATCCAGACGGCGTTGCGCCCATAGACGCGCTCGGTAACCGGCTCGAAGCCGGGAGGGGCGCTAAGCGCCGAGCCGCGCTCTGCCTCGCAGGCCACGAGGGCGCCAGGGAGCAGCAGGCAGGCGTCGCGCAGGGCGTTTAAACAGGGCTCGAGCAGCCCGGAAGCGTAGGGCGGGTCGAGAAGCGCGAGCGAGAAGCGCAGGCCCTCTTGCCTCAGGCGAGGCAGGGTCAAGAATAGATCGCCCGGGCAAAGCTTGGACGAGCCCCCCAGATGAAGCGCGGCGATGTTGGACTTCAGCGCTTCGAGCGCGCCCGGATCCCGTTCGCAAAAGCAGCAAAACGCGGCGCCGCGGCTCAGGGCCTCAAGGCCCAGCGCCCCGGAGCCCGCAAAGGCGTCAAGAACCATAGCGCCCTGAAGGGCCGGCTGCAGGATGCTGAACAGGGCTTCGCGCGCCCTGCCAAGGGTGGGGCGGGTCGTTTCGCCTGGCGGGCTTTGGAGCCTTCGCCCCCGGTGAGCCCCCGCGATGATGCGCATCCAAGTTCCCCTCCCCTGCGGAACTCATCATATCATATCGGAAGAAAAGCCGCAAGACAGCCCCGTTTTGGGGGCAAAACCCATCCTCATTAAAAAATTTTTCTTGTGTGCTGCATCAATTGGGCAAAAGCGGGCATAGTAAGCTCAGGCCGAAGGTTTTTTCGGCAGTATCGTTGGTCACTCCTCCTACTCTTTTGACTGGCCGGACGCTTTGCGCCCGGCCCTTTTTTTGGGGCAAAAGGGGCAGG
>JAITTC010000134.1 GCA_031287285.1 Christensenellaceae bacterium | reverse complement strand
GCAAGGGAAGGGCTGCTGGCCTGCTTCGAGCGCTATGTGGGGATTAAAAAAGAAGAGATTCTGCGCTCTGAGTCGGCTTTTTGCCCGAATCCCTTGGCTTGACGCAACGGCATGGCGGGCAGTGGGCCGGGCTCGTTTCGGTCGGGCTGACCGAGGAGCAGGACTATGATTATATCCTAACCATCTCGGCGGAGGGCGGCGAGCTGATCGAATGGAGCTGGTTCCCGCCGCCCACGCTCGATTTCATCCTGGGCCATATCCCAAAAACGGCGGCCGCTCAGGAGGAATGCCGCGCGCTTGCCGCCGAATACTTAAAGGCGCACTTTGGCGAATGGCTTAGGCCGGGTGAGGAACCCGAACTGGGGTTTGCCGGCGGCTCGAAGATCACGGGGGATTTCCGCGCCGAAGACGGGTCTGCCGTCGAGCTGCCTCGGGCGCCGCAGTTTCAGTTCATCGAGTTTGCCTGGCAGCCCGCAGAAGGCAGGCGGGTCATGATTCGGGTTTCGTCGCTGGGCGAGGGGCTGTTCATCTCAAAATGCGGCCTTCGGTGATTTTATTGTTTGCTTTGGGCGCATTTGTGGGGGCATTTCCCCCTGGAATGTGCTATACTGGGGCGGTCTAGAGGTCTGATGAAAGGCCGCCCAAACAAAAAGGAGGAAACCCGCATGGCAAAGGTCAATTGGGGCATTTTAGGCAACGCTGCGATCGCCCGCAGCCAGATGATGCCCGCGCTCACCCGCGCGAGCAACGCGCAGCTCTATGCCATCGCCTCGCGCAGCCCGGTGCCGGATGCCGTCGCCCCCGGCGCGAAGCGCTATTCCTCGTATGACGAACTGCTCGACGACCCGGCGGTCGAAGCCGTCTATATTCCGCTGCCCAACGCCCTGCATTGCGCCTGGGCCGTGCGCGCAGCCGAAAAGGGCAAGAACGTGCTCTGCGAAAAGCCCCTCGCCATGAACGCAAAAGAGGCAAAGATCATGTTCGAGGCGGCCGAAAAGGCCGGCGTTTTGCTGATGGAAGCCTTCATGTATCGCTATTCAAAGAAGGTCGCCGCCGTGCTCGAGGTCATTCAGTCAGGCAGGATCGGCCAAATCCGCGGCATTCACGCCCACCACGGCTATACCCTGAGCTGGGATAGCCCGGCCAGGCAGGACCCTTCCCTGGGCGGCGGCAGTCTCTATGACGTGGGCTGCTACGCGGTTTCGGGCGTGAGCCTGATGCTCGCCGCGCAGGGCGCTTCCGTCGAGGATGGCTCCGCGTCGTTTAAGATGGTCGACGGCTACGACCAGCGCGCGGCGGCCTGGCTTCAGTTCTCAAACGGGGCCCTTTGCAGCGTCGAGAGCTGGTTTGACGCCTACTCCGATCAGCGCATGCTCATCGAGGGCGAGACCGGCGCGATCGAAATCCCCCGCTTCTTCAGCGGCGCCGCGGATTCCTTCAGCGTGCTGAGCTCCGCCGGGGAAGAAAGAGTCGAAGTCCCTGCCAGCGATCTTTTCGTGCTGGAGGTCGAGAACTTCTCAAAGGCCGTTCGCGGCGAAGAAGCCTTCCTCATCCCCAAGGAAGAAACCCTAAAGAACATGAAGACCCTCGATCTTCTGCATTCCTTCCGCAAATAACGGCCTGAAAAGGCCTGATGAAAGGTGATTTTACGCCGATGTCTGAAGACTATAAAGAGATTATCGAGATCGTCAAGCAGCAGGAAGAAGCGCTGGTCTTCGATGATTTCAGCCAAGACGATTCCCTGCAGCTTGGCCTGAAGATCATCGAAACCGTGCTCGCCGAGTACCAAAAGGGCGTCAGCGTGCGCATCGAGCTAAACGGCATCACCGTCTTTTCGCACCTGATGGGCAGGGCGGGGCTTGGCAACGAGTGGTGGATGCGCAAGAAGATGAACGCCTGCCAAAAATACGGCACCAGCTCCTTCCGCGCCTATCTCGAGATCGAGTACGCGGGCAAGCTGGATCAATACCCCTGGGCTGCAAACCAGGGCAACTACGCCCTGCGCGGCGGCTGCTTCCCCATTCAGGTGAAGGGCGAGGGAACGGTCGGCTACGCGATGGTTTCGGGCCTGCCCCAGGCAAACGACCACCAGCTCGTCGCGGATTCCATCGCCAAGCTGCTTGGCAAGGGGATTCCCACGGTTCTGGGCGGAATGGAGTTCATTCCCTAGGGGGCAAAAGCCCCTTTTCATACTTTTTCGCACGAAAACAGAGGAGGAAGTCAAGACAATGTCCGAAATCAGCTCCAGCGTGAACCGCAGCTCGAAGCCCTCCGACCTTCGAATCACCGACATGCGCTTTGTGAACCTCAAGGGCGCGCCCATGCACTGCATCCTGGTGAAAATCTACACAAATCAGGGCATCACGGGCATCGGCGAGATCCGCGACTTCGCTGCGGACTATTACGCAAAAACCCTAAAGGGCCGCCTTTTGGGCGAAAACCCCTGCAACGTCGAAAAGCTCTTCAAGCGCATCAGGCAACACGGCGGCCCTGCCCGGCAGGCTGGCGGCGTTTCCGGCATCGAGATGGCTCTGTGGGATCTGGCCGGCAAGGCCTACGGCGTGCCGGTCTACCAGCTCATCGGCGGCAAATACCGCGATAGCGCCCGCGTCTACTGCGATCTTGGCGTCAACTCAAACCACGGCAACCTTTCCGGCCGCGACATGGGCCGTATTTTAAAGGGTTATGCCGAAAAGGGCGGGTTTACGATGGTCAAGGCCGTGCTCAGCGTCGAAGGCGTGCAGGCCCTGCACCCGGACGAGGTCGTGATTTCGGCCCCCCTTGGCCTGCGCGAAAAGATCAGCGCGGACTCTAGCAAGTCCTTCGGCTTCATCTCGGGCCGCTACCCGGAGCTGCGCCAGGTCGAGCACTTCCCCGAGCGCAACGACGCCTATTACAGCAACGTCACCGAGATGCCCTATACCTTCTATCGCATCACCGAGCGCGGCTTGGACCTATACGAACAGGAACTGGCCGACATGCGCGAGGAACTGGGCTACGCCATGCCCCTTGCCATCGACCATGTGGGCCGCATCAACCTGGAGGATTGCGCAAGGCTCCTGCGCAGGATCGAAAAATACAACCTCGCCTGGGTCGAAGATCCGCTGCCGCCCTACTATGTGGAGGAATATAAGCGCCTTTCGCAGATGAGCGGCGTTCCCCTGGCAACCGGCGAGGACGCGGTCTTTGTCGAGGGCTTCGAAGCCCTCTGCAAAGAGCGCGCGGTGCCCATCATCCACCCCGATATCTGCTCTGCCGGCGGCATTTTAGAAACAAAGCGCATCGGCGACATGGCCCAGCGCTACAATATCGCGATGATCACGCACATGTGCGAAACGCCGATCGCCGCGCTGGCCACGGCGCACATGGGCGTGGCGACCGAGAGCTTCATCGCCACGGAGTTCAACGCGCCCGATGTGCCCTGGTGGGACGATATGGTCACGGGCTTTGGCGGGCCGATCATCCAAAACGGCTTCATCACGCCAAGCGAGAAGCCGGGCCTTGGCATCGACGATACGAACGACGAAGTGCTGGCCGAGCACCTCATGCCGGGCTTCGGCGGCGTCTGGGACGATACCTCCTTCTGGGACACGCTGTATTCCAACGACAAGAAGTTCAGCTAAGGCAGGCCCCTTTAGCGCGCAAAAAAGTCCGCCCCCTTTCTGCTTTGCAGGACGAGGGGGCGGGCATCTTTTTTTGTGCGGCGGCGTATTCTTTTGGTAGGAGTGGGAGGGGATTCGCCATGCTTTCGATCGAGTGGGACGTCGTCGTTTTTTTTATTGTGGGCATCTTGATCCTATATGGGGTTGGCTGGCTGCTGCTGGTGCCGCTGCGCCGCGTGCTCTGGTTCCTGTTCAATTCAATCGCAGGCATCCTCTCGCTCCTGCTGCTGGGCAGTTTAGGCTCGGGGATCGGCATCGTTGCGGTGGCCAACCCCTTCTCCGCGGTGATGACGGGTTTCCTCGGCCTGCCCGGCCTGGTTCTCGTGCTGCTGATTCAAAATCTGCTATAACCTTAGGCCCTTTCATGGGCGCGCCTTTCCTTATCTCACAAAAAAGGGGCCTTCCAAGGCAAATTAGCGCTTCGTCGCGCGCTCGACGCGCTTTATCCCTCGTCGCCTTCAGCCCCGTGTTCCTCGCAGGTGGCGAAGGCGAGGCCACTTTGCCTTTCATTCTTCGCGGATAGCCGGGGGTGCCGTCGGCGGCTGATAGGCCCTACCGTACCGCAGCGCCACTGCCCTCCCCGTCATCATTGCGAACGGCAGCGAAGCAATTCAGCGGCCTACTTTTTGCTGAAGCCTCTGCGCGAACTTGCTGGATTGCTTC
>JAITTC010000132.1 GCA_031287285.1 Christensenellaceae bacterium | reverse complement strand
GTTCTGCCCATGGTCTTCCACTCCGTCGAAGGCGCAGGCTGGATTCTTCTGCCCATGCACATTCCGGTGCTCCTTTGCGGCCTGCTCTGCGGCTGGGAGTATGGCCTGGCAGCCGGGGTGCTGACGCCCCTCGTTTCAAGCATCCTCACCGGCATGCCCCCGCTTGGCTACCTGCCGCCCATGCTGGTGGAGCTGGCCATTTACGGGCTTTGCACCGGCCTGCTCGCAGGGCTTGTTCGCGCGAAAAACCAGCTCGCGGCTCTCTACGTCGCCCTCATCGGCGCGATGCTCCTTGGCCGCGTGGCCTATGGCATCGTCAATGCGCTGATCTTCTCTGCTGGCGAGGGTTATTCCATCGCGGCCTGGGCGCAGAGCATGTTCGTGACGGCGATGCCCGGCATCGTGCTGCAGCTCATGATGCTGCCTTCCATCGTCTTTGCCCTGCAAAAGGCGGGCCTGGCAGCCCCCGTGGGCAGGGCTGCCTAAAAGGCTCGAATTAAGGCAAAGAAGGGCCGGCACCCTCTGGGTGCCGGCCCTTTTTATGCTCTTCAGCGGCTCTTTTCGCTCCTTGCGAAGAAGAATGTGCCTAAACTCAGGCAAATCGTGGTCAGCGCGATGATCGCCGCGAAATTCAGCGCCGGATTGAAGAGCACCACGCTCTCGTACTCCTCGCTGCCCGCGTAGACGATGGCCCGCGCCAGGTCCAGGCAATAGGTCATGGGCATGCAGCGGCTCAGAACCATGAGCAGGCCGCTCGAATGGTTGATGGGGATGATCGCGCCCGATAAAAACATCTGCGGCATCGTGATCAGGGTTACGGCCATGTTCGCAGCCCTTTTGCTCTTGATCAGGCCGATGAGCAGCATCGCGACCGCCCCGCCGGCCAGGCACATGAGGGGCGAGAGGAGCAGGAAGAGCAAGAGCTTGCCGATCGGCAGCGTAATGCCCATGAACAGCCCCACGAGGAGCGTCCCCGCCATACTGAGAATCGCCCCAACGGTCGCGCCCAGGATCTTGCCGATGACCAGCGAGTAGCGCGACACCGGGGACACCAGCATTTCCTGGTTGAAGTCGATTTCATGGTCGTCGACCAGGCTGGTCATGTTCATCGAAACCATCATGAAGAGCATGTTGACCAGCATGCCCACCAGCATGAAGCCGCCAAAATCGAAGTTCAGGCCGCTCGCCATGTTCTGCATGAGGTTGCCGCCGATCATCCCCATCATCACCAGGGGCATGGCAAGGCTCATGATGAGGCTGCCGGGGGATTTGAACAGCAGGGTCACGTCCCTTGCCATGACGGTCAGCACGCTGTTGAGCTCCCTGAACAGGCGCGAGCTCTTGGGCCTTAAAACGGTTTCCCTCATGCCGAAGCCCCTCCGTTCATTCTGCTTAAAAAGGCCACATAGGCATCCTCGAGCGAGGGCAGGCAGACCTTCGGCGTCGGGTCAAAGCCAACCGCCTTCTTCATCTCTTCGGGCGGGCAGCAGGCCGCGATCTTGCCCTTGTTCACGACGCAAACCCGGTCTACATTTTCGGCTTCGTCGATATAGTGCGTGGTGAGGAAGACCGTCGTGCCATAGCGCCTGCGCGTTTCGTCGATGTACTCCCAAAGGCTCCTGCGGCTCATCGCGTCAAGGCCCTGCGTGGGCTCGTCTAGGAAGAGCAGCTCGGGCGTGTGGATCAGGCTGCGGACGATCTCAAGCTTGCGCTGCATCCCGCCGGAAAGCTTCTTGATCGGCCGGAACAACGCGTCCTGAATGCCCACGACCTCGGCCAGCTCCATGACCTTTTGCCGGTAGGCGGCTGGCATCAGCTTAAAGCTTGGGCGGTAACCGCAGAGGCCATACAGGCAGGCGTGAAAGCGGATATTCTCTTCCGCGGTGAGGTTTGGGTCGAGGCTCGGCTGCTGGAAGATGATGCCGATGCGCTCGCGCACCCGCCTGGCCTCCTTCTCGACGTCGAATCCGGCGATTCGAACCTGGCCGCTCGTCTTTGAGAGCGTCGTGGTGAGGATGGAGATCGTCGTGGTCTTGCCCGCGCCGTTGGGCCCTAGAAAGGCGAAAAACTCGCCCTGCCTTACGTCAAAGCTGATCCCGTCCACGGCCTGGCCCTTCGCGCCCTTATAGCGCTTGACGAGCCCCTCGACCTCGATCGCCTTCTTTTCGCTACCCATTTGAGCCCTCCTCCTTCTTTTCGGTTCCGTCGTGTAGATATTCAAGTGCCAGCATGATGAGCATGATCATCGCACCCATTTAGAACACCTCCGCTCGATTTGATGACCTCAGGATAGGCCCTCAAATTAAACGGAAGATAAACCTAGCTTAAACGAACTGTAAACGCGGTGCCCTTTTCGCGCTCGCTTTCTACCGCGATCGTTCCGCCGTGCAGCTCCACGATCTTCTTCACCAGCGAAAGCCCCAGGCCGTTGCCGCCAAGGGCGCGATCCCTGGCCTTATCGGCCTTATAGAAGCGCTCGAAGATATGCGGCAGCTCCTCCTTGCCGATGCCCACGCCGCTGTCTTCAACGCGCACGGCGGCTTCTGCCAGGCTTACGCGAATCGTGCCGCCCTCCGGGGTAAACTTAATCGCGTTATGAAGCAGGTTCAGCCAGACCTCTGAAAGAAGCTCTTCGTCTGCCTGAACGGGGCATTTTTCAAGCTCCGCCTCCACATTGAGCTTTTTTGCGGCCCATTGGGGCTCGAGCGTGAGGATCACGGACGACAGCTGCTTGTCGAGCCTGAATTCCGCCTTCGTCAGCGGGTGCTCGTCGAGGGAAGAGAGCTTGAGCAAGTTGGCGCTCAGGCTCGAAAGCCTTCTGCTCTCGCTCTCGATGATTTCCGCGTAGCGGCGGCGCTCAGGCTCCGGCAAGTCGGGATCCTTCAGCAGCGCGGCGAAGCCGCCGATCGAGGTCAGCGGCGATTGGATCTCGTGCGAAACGTTCGAGATGAAGTCCTGCCGCATCGTTTCTAAATTGCCCAGGTTTTTGGCCATTTCGTTGATCGCCTCGGCAAGCTCTCCGTGCACGTCCTCATCCTCCTCGATGAAGACCGAAAAATCGCCCTGTGCGATGCGCTCCAGGGCATCGAGCAGGGCGCTGTGCTGCCGATGGCGCAGGTCACGGAAGCGGGCCTTCGGGTTGCCGTGCACGAACATCCAAAATACGGGGAAAATCAAGAGGCCGACCCAGACACTGGTCAAAAATTGTGCGAGCTGCGGCCATTGCGCCCCAAGCCTTGAAACGGCCAAAAAAGCGGCCGTCATGCTCGCGGAAATCGCGGCGATGAAGCCCAAAAAGTTGAGGATGGCCTTTTTGCGGAAGCGATTTTTCACGAAACCACCTCGAGCCTGTAGCCAAGGCCGCGCACCGTGGTGATGCGAAAGCCCACGCTTTCCGCGGGGAAACGCTCGCGCAGGCGGCCGATGTGCACGTCGAGCGTGCGCTCGTTGCCGTCGAAGTCATAGCCCCAAATATCCTCGATGAGCTGGTCGCGGCTAAAGGTCTTGCCGGGGAAGCCCGCAAGCTTAAAAAGCAGCTCGAATTCCTTGCGCGGAATGCCCTGCGTTTCGCCGTTTATCGTCAGCGCGAAGCTGCCGCGGTCAATCACCACGCTGCCGATTGGAATGACCTGCGAGGCCTCGATTTTATAGCGCCGCAGCAGCGCCTTAACGCGGAGCAGAAGCTCGTCGCCCTCGAAAGGCTTGGTCAGGTAGTCGTCCGCGCCGGCCTCAAAGCCCTTCACCTTCGCGGGCAGCTCTCCCTTAGCCGTGAGCAGCAAGACGGGCAGGTTTTCATAATACTTTCGAAGGTTTCGGCAGAGCTCATAGCCGTCCATGTTCGGCATCATGAGATCGACCACGAACAAATCGGGAAGCCCATTTGCGACCGCGCGCAGCGCGTCGCGGCCGTCGCTCGCCTCCATAACCTCGAAGCCGCCGTTTCTAAGCAGCACGCGGACGAGCTCGCGGATGTTGGAATCGTCGTCGACGATCATGATCTTGCTCATGGGAACCCACCTCCTGAGGAATCAAGTCTATCGCCCAAATGTAAACGGAGCTTAAACGCCCTGCGAATTCGATTCCCGCCGGGCAGGAAACGGACCCTTCGCTTCGTGGACTGCGGCCTGGCATCGCCACCCCTCGAGAAGCGCTAGCAGCGTGGCATCCCGTCATTGCAAGAAGCGCTTGCGGCGCATCCTCCTGTCATTGCGAGAAGCGCAAGCGACGAAGCAATCCAGCAGGTACGCGTCAAAGGCCGCAGTTCTTCAAAAGGGGGGCACTGGATTGCTTCGCCGTCATTGCGAGGAGCGTAGCGACGAAGCAATCGCAATGACGAAGAAGGAACGCAGTTCGCTTCGTGGTCTGCGGCCTGGCATCGCCACCCCCTCGAGAAGCGCTTGCGGCGCATCCTCCGTCATTGCGAGGAGCGCTTGCGGCGCATCCTCCGTCATTGCGAGGAGCATAAGCGACGAAGCAATCCAGCAGGTATGCGTCAAAGGCCGCAGTTCTTCAAAAAGGGGGGCCCTGGATTGCTTCGCCGTCATTGCGAAGAGCGTAGCGACGAAGCAATCGCAATGACGAAGAAGAGGCGCAGTTCCCTTCGTGGGCTGCGGCCTGGCATCGTCACCCCTCGAGAAGCGTAAGCAGCACGGACCTGGCCACTCCCTCGAAAAGCGCTTTGCAGCACACCCCCCGTCATTGCGAGGAGCATCAGCGACGAAGCAATCCAGCAGGTATGCGTCAAAGACCGCGCTTCTTCAAAAAGGAGGACGCTGGATTGCTTC
>JAITTC010000087.1 GCA_031287285.1 Christensenellaceae bacterium | reverse complement strand
GGCATACAGGCCAAGGTTTTGCACGTGAGCAAGGGCCCGGCCATCACGCGCTATGAGCTGCAGCCGGCGCGCGGCGTGAAGGTCAGCAGAATCACGGGCCTGGCCGACGATATCGCCCTGAACATGGCGGCCGTGGGCGTGCGCATCGAGGCGCCGATCCCCGGGAAGGCTGCCATCGGCATCGAGATCGCGAATTCGAGCATCGACACGGTGACGCTCCGCGAGGTGCTAGAGAGCAAGAACTTCGTCGAGCACCCCTCCAAGCTCGCCTTTTCGCTGGGGAAAGACATCAGCGGCGAAGCCATCGTGGCGGATCTTGCCCGGATGCCGCACCTGCTCATCGCGGGCGCGACTGGCTCCGGCAAGAGCGTGTGCATCAACTCCCTAATCGCGTCCATCCTCTATAAAGCCACGCCCGAGGAGGTTCGGCTCATCCTCATCGACCCCAAGGTCGTGGAGCTTTCGGTCTATAACGGCATTCCCCATCTCTTGATTCCCGTCGTGACCGACCCAAAGAAAGCGGCCGGAGCGCTTGGCTGGGCCGTGGCCGAGATGACCGAGCGCTATAAGCTCTTCGCCAAGACATCGACGCGCGACCTAAAGGGCTACAACAGCCACACGCTGCAGCGGGGCGGCGAGCCTTTGCCGCAGATCGTGGTGGTGATCGACGAGCTGGCGGATTTGATGATGGTCGCGTCAGGCGACGTGGAGGATCGCATCTGCCGCCTGGCGCAGCTCGCGCGCGCGGCCGGCATCCACCTCGTCATCGCCACGCAAAGGCCGTCGGTCAACGTCATCACGGGCGTCATCAAGGCCAATATTCCCGCGCGCATCGCCTTTGCCGTGGCTTCCCAGGTCGACAGCCGCACGATTTTAGACGTTGCGGGCGCCGATAAGCTCCTGGGCCGCGGCGACATGCTCTTTGCGCCCGGCAACGGCAAGTCCCGCCGCGTGCAGGGCGCCTTCATCACCGACGAGGAGGTTACCACCCTCGTGGAGTACATCAAGGCGCGCAGCCGCCCGGATTACGACCCGGACTTCATCGAGGCGATCGAAAAGGAGGACGGGGGCGGCGCCAAGGGCATGGGCGATGACGATGGCGACGACGGCGACGATCTGCTCGCCCAGGCGGTGGAGCTTGCCATCGACTCCGGGCAGATCTCCGCCTCGATGCTGCAAAGGCGCTTCCGCGTGGGCTACGCAAGGGCTGGAAGGCTCCTGGACGAGATGGAAAAGCGCAAGCTGATTTCGGGCTTTGAGGGTTCCAAGCCCAGGCAGGTGCTCATCGGCCGCGAGGAGTACGATCGCATCTTTGGCAATTCGAACTTTAGCAGGAATTAAGCCGCAAAGAGGCGCGCGGGGCGCCAATAAGGAGGGGAAGCCCTTGGCAAGGGTTGGGATGGTTTCGCTGGGCTGCGCGAAGAACCGCGTCGACGCGGAGCTGATGCTGGGTCTCTTAAAGCAGGAGGGCCACGAGATCGTGGCCGAGCCGGGACTGGCCGAGGTGATCATCGTCAACACCTGCGGCTTCATCGAGGCCGCCAAGCAGGAATCCATCGACGCGATTTTAGAGATGGCGGAATTCAAGCGCGAAGGCTGCCGCGCGCTAATCGTGACCGGCTGCCTGTCGCAGCGCTATGGCAAGGAACTGGCGGCCGAAATGCCGGAGGCCGACGCGATTTTGGGTCTCGGGCAGACCGATCAGATCGCGCAGGCCGTAAATAAGGCGCTTTTGGGCGAAAAGACGCTGAACACCTCTGGCGCTTACCGCTATGTTGAAAGCGTAGAAAGGGTTCTCAGCACCGGCGGCCCCTACGCTTACCTGAAGATTTCAGACGGTTGCTCGAACCGCTGCTCTTACTGCGCGATCCCCTCGATTCGAGGGCCGCATCTCTCGCGCCCCATGGAAGAGATCCTCCGCGAGGCGAAAAGCCTTTGCGCGCAGGGCGTCAAGGAGCTCGTCTTGGTGGCGCAGGACTCGACCCGTTACGGCATCGACCTTTATGGCGAAGCGAAGCTCGAGGAGCTGCTCTGCAGGCTTTGCGCCCTGCCCGAAACCACCTGGATTCGGGTTTTGTATTGCTACCCCGACATGCTGAGCGACTCCCTTTTGCAGCTCATGCACGACGAGCCCAAGATCTGCGCCTATTTAGACATCCCCCTTCAGCATGTGCACGATAGGATCCTAAAAGAGATGAACCGCCATGGCGGCCATGCGCTGATCGACGCCCTTTACCACAGGATCAGGGCTTTGGGCGGCTTTGCGCTGCGATCCACGGTGATCTGCGGCTTCCCCGGCGAGAGCGACGAGGAATTCGAGTTTTTGCTGCAATATTTAAAAGAGCAGCCCTTCGATCGGCTCGGCGCCTTTGCTTATTCGCAGGAAGAGGGCACCGAGGCTGGCGAGAGGGAGGACCAGCTGCCTCCAAAACTCAGAAAGACCCGTGCAGGGCGCTTAATGCGCCAGCAAAAGGCGATTTCAAAGGCTTTTAACCGCTCGCGCGTGGGCAGCGAGGTCGAGGTGCTGATCGAAGGCGAGGAGCTCGGCCTCTATTTTGGCCGCAGCCGCTGGGAGGCCCCCGAAATCGACGGGCTGATCTATATCGAGCTCGCCGAAGGCCTGCGGATTGGCGACATCGTGCGCGTTAAGCTGACGCAGGCGAAGGAGTACGACATGCTGGGGGTGCTCGCATGACGATCGCCAACAAGCTGACGATTTTGCGCGTCTGCCTGATCCCCCTCTTCGTTCTGAGCTTTTACCTTTGCGGCGGGGCGCTGTTTTTCGTGCCCGCGCTGCTCTTTTCGCTTGCCGCCGTCACCGATTATTTAGACGGCTACCTGGCCAGATCGCGCGGGGAAGTGACCACCTTTGGCAAGTTCATGGACCCGATTGCAGATAAGCTCCTCGTGGCCGCAGCCTTCGTGCTGCTGGTTTCAGACGGCAGGCTTTCAGCCTGGGTCTGCGTGGTCTTCCTCGGGCGCGAGTTCTTGATTTCAGGCTTTCGGCTGGTGGCTGCCGGCGAAAACATCGTGATCGCGGCAAGCCGGCTGGCCAAGGTCAAAACCGTGACGCAGCTCGTCGCTGCGATTTTATTGCTGCTGTGGAACTGGCCCTTTTCGCTGATTTCCTTTCCGATGGATCAAATCGCCGTCTGGGCGGCGCTTGGCTTCACGATTTGGTCGGGCGGGGAGTACATCTTCAAAAACAAGGGGCTGCTGAGCGCAAGAAAGGGGTAAAAGGGCATGCGGGCTGAGGTGATTTCGGTTGGAACCGAGCTTTTGATGGGCCAGATCGTCGATACCGACGCGGCCTTCATCGCAAAGAGGCTTTCTCAGGTGGGCATCGACCTGTATTTTCGCCAGACCGTGGGCGATAACGAAGGGAGGATGCTCGAGAGCATCGCCCTGGCCGCCTCGCGCAGCGATATCGTGATCTTGACGGGGGGCCTTGGCCCCACGCAAGACGATATGACCAAGCAGGTGCTGGCCCGGCACCTGGGGCTGCCCTTGCTGACCGACGAGGCGAGCAAGAGCGGCCTGGAAGCCTGGTTTTCGGGCAGAGGGCAGAGCATGACGCCCAACAACCTGCGCCAGGCAGAGTTCCCGGAGGGAGCGATCATCCTAAAGAACGACTGGGGCACGGCGCCTGGCTGCGTGGTGCGGGCGGGCGGGAAGCACTTCATCGTGCTGCCGGGGCCGCCGCGCGAGCTCGAGCCCATGATGGATGAGCGCGTGATGCCCTATTTGGCCGCGCTTTCGGGTGAAACCATCGCCACGAAGATGCTGAAGGTCTTTGGGATCGGCGAATCGGCGCTGGAAGACAGGATCGAGGATCTCATCAGCGCGCAGCAAAGGGTGACGCTCGCCACCTACGCGGGCTTTGGCGAGGTGACGCTGCGCCTGGCGGTGAAGCTAAGGGCCGGCGAGGATCCGGAACCCCACTTCGCAAGCGTCGAGCCAGAGATCAGGCGGAGGCTCGGCGAGAGCCTCTATGCCGTAGGCGACGATAATATGCCACAAACCGTGGCGAAAATTTTAATTTCCAGCAGGAAAAGCCTCTCGCTTGCAGAATCTTGTACAGGAGGGATGATCGCCGCCGAGCTGGTGGCCGTGCCCGGCGTCAGCGAAGCGTTTTTAGAGGGCGCGGTCACGTACTCCAACGAGGCGAAGATGAAAACCCTGGGCGTGTCCCCTCAAACCCTGCAACAGTTTGGCGCGGTAAGCCCCGAGTGCGCGCTGGAGATGGCAGAGGGCATGAAGCTGCGAACCGGCAGCGATTACGCCCTTTCGGTCACGGGCATTGCGGGGCCGGGCGGCGGCAGCGCCGAGAAACCGGTGGGGCTTGTCTACATCGCGGTGGCGGGGCCGAATGGGGCTAAGGCCGAGCGCTTCCTGTTCGGGGCCCGGCGCGACCGGGGCTTCATCCGCAGGATGGCGATGCTCAACGCGCTGGATTTGCTTCGCCGCGAGCTGATTTAACCGGCGATTTCAAGGAAATCGCGACAAAAGAGGAGGGCTTACGATGCCAAGAGAAAGAGCGGCGAAGGCCGCCCCCGCGAAGGACATAAAAGAGAGCAATTCGTCCGAAAAGCAAAAGGCGTTGGATCTGGCACTCAGCGGCATCGAGAAACAGTTCGGCCGCGGCTCGATCATGAAGCTCGGGCAGAGTGCGAACATGAACGTGCAGGTCATCCCCTCGGGCTGCCTGGAGATCGACATCGCCCTTGGCGTGGGGGGCATTCCGCGCGGGCGCATCATCGAAATCTACGGCCCGGAGGCATCGGGCAAGACGACGCTGGCCCTGCACATGGCGGCGGAGGCACAAAAGGCGGGCGGCACCGCCGCATTCATCGACGCAGAGCACGCCCTTGACCCGGTTTACGCCAAGAACCTGGGCGTTGATATCGACGAACTCTACGTATCTCAGCCGGATACCGGCGAGCAGGCCCTGGAGATCTGCGAGGCGCTGGTGCGCTCCGGCGCCATCGACATCGTGGTGATCGATTCGGTGGCGGCGCTGGTGCCCAAGGCCGAGATCGAGGGCGACATGGGGGATTCCCACATGGGCTTGCAGGCCAGGCTCATGAGCCAGGCCCTGCGCAAGCTGGCAGGCGTCATCTCAAAGACCGGTTGCATCTGCATCTTCATCAACCAGCTTCGCGAAAAGGTGGGCGTGATGTTCGGCAGTCCGGAAACCACGGCGGGCGGCAAGGCGCTTAAGTTCTACGCCACCATTCGACTCGACGTTCGCCGCACGGAACAGCTCAAGAACGGCACCGAGGTCGTGGGCAACCGCGTTCGCACGCGCGTGGTGAAGAACAAGGTCGCCCCGCCGTTTAGAACCGCCGAGTTCGACATGATCTATGGCAAGGGGGTTTCCCACGAGGGCAGCGTGCTCGACCTTGGCGTGCAGGCCGAGGTGGTGAACAAGTCCGGCTCCTGGTTTTCTTACAAGGAAGAGCGCATCGGTCAGGGCCGCGAAAACGCGCGGCAGTACCTGATCGAGCACCCGGAGGTCTGCGACGAAATCGAGGTTTTGGTGCGTAAAAGCCTGGTGCTTGCGCCTGCCGGCGAGAGCGCCGAAGTAAGCCCCGAAGAGGAAGAAGAATTGGGCGAAGAATAAGCCGTTTTTGACGAAAACCCATAAAAAACGTAAAAAAGGCCGGCATGCGCTTGCGCGAGCCGGTTCTTTTTTGTTAAACGCGCTTAAAATGACGAGAAGCAGCCCCCTACTGGAATCTGGCCGCGCGATAGGGTCATTGTATGGCTGGCCCACGCCCTGGCGCGCCGCAGCGTGGGCGAATCCCCCCGCCGGCGGGTTTCTTGCCAGCTTAGAAGGAGCGCAAGCGGCTTGAAAACGGCGCCTTGCAAGCGACGTGAACAGCTTGTGATTTGTCATTGCGAGGAGCGCAAGCGACGCGGCAATCCAGCGGGCGTGCGCGGAAGCATCATCAAATCAAAAAGGAGGACGCTGGATTGCTTCGTTGCCACTCGCAATGACGGAGAAGAGGCGCTGTGCTTCGCCGTCGGCCCGGCATTAGCGCTTGCAAGGGGCGTAAGTGGCCCGGTCAGCCGTCTGCAAGAGGCGCAAGAAGCTCGTGATTGTCATTGCGAGGGGCGCAAGCGATGCGGCAATCCAGCAGGCGTGCGCGGAGACACCATCAAAAAGGAGCAGGCTGGATTGCTTTGTTACCACTCGCACTGCCGCAGCAGGGTGCGATGGGCTTCGCCGTCGGCTCGGCATGAGCGCTTGCTCGGGGCGTAAGTGGCGCTGGAGGATTGCTTCGCCGTCATTGCGAGGGGCGCAAGCGACGCGGCAATCCAGCAGGCATGTGCGGAGGCATCATCAAAAA
>JAITTC010000082.1 GCA_031287285.1 Christensenellaceae bacterium | reverse complement strand
GGCTTCTTCTGCGGCTGCCTTGGGTGCTTCCTGCATGCCCTGAAACGGGGCGGGTTCGGCCAGGGGCGCTTCTTCAGAGGTTGCGGCCTTCTTTGGGGCCTCCGCTTCCGCTTCGCGCCGCTTTGGCTGGGTGATGGGTTCCGATTCCGCGCGCAGGGCCTTTTCGGCGCGGCGCTTGGCAGCTTCCGCGGCGATCTGCTCATTCCTCTCGCGCCAGGTCGTCATCGAGAGCATCCTGCGCGGCTGGCGGGGAACCGGAGGGCCCAAAACCGCCGGGCCCGGCGCCGCCCCGGTGTTGATGGCGTTGATGATCTGCTCGTCGATCTCGACCGGCTGATGGGCGCCTTCGATCAATTCCTCGCGCGAAACAGCGCGCGTCGGCACCAAAACCTCGCGGGTAATCCGCTTGGTCCGAGGCTCCTGCGCGCCCGGGTCAGAGGGCTCCGCCTCCGCAGCTTCTTCGGCCGCAGGCCCTTGCCCTGCGCTTGGCCGCTCTTCCTGTGATTCCGCGCCTTCGCCGGGCACCGCGGTTTCATCCTCGTCGCCCCAGTTGCTGTAATCGAAAAGATCCAGCTTGTTCTCGTAGCTCGAAAGGCTCTGCGCGGGCTTTGTTTCGGTTGCAAAAGGCTTAAAGGCAGGCTCTTCCCCCTCTTTTTCTTCCGCTGGCGCCGGCGCCGCGGGCTCTTCTTCGGGCATCCCGAAGGCAGCCCCTTCGTCTTCTGCGTCGTCCGCCCAAACGGCAGACTCCTCAAGCTCTGGCATCTCGCCCCAGGGCGCTTCCACGGGCCGTTCGGCCTCCGCCTTCTTGCGCCCCCCAAAAAGCGACGCGAAAAAGCCCTTGCGCTTTTCTTTCGCATTCGAAGAATCCGGCTCATCGTATGAATAGGCCTCCGGCACGGAGCCTTCCTCCGCTTCGGCAAGCGAGGCTTCACTGCCCTCAATTTCTGGTTTTAATTCAGCACCGCAGCGGAAACAAACCTTGTAATGGCTTCGGTTCCACACGCCGCAGGAGGGGCATTTCATGCTTCCCATCCCCCTTTTCTCTCGATGTCCGTGCCCTGGCCGCCCAAAGCAGGCCATGCACCAACTATTTCTATTCGCGAAAAAGAAAGCAAACTCCTTTTTTTCGTGCATAAAAACGCGGATTTTGAAAATTCGCGCCTCCCTTGCTTTGCCGCTGTTCAAAAGCCGCTAAACATGGTAGACTAATGGGCAAAGATTCCGCTTTTTTCGTTTTACTAAGGGAGGAAATTCCACATGGATCATTTTCGCGAGGAAATCGTCGCGCGCAAATCCGGCAAGGGCCTTATCCTGCTGTTCCGCATCGTGACCTGGTTCTTCATCGTGACCTTCGCCCTGATTGCCATGCTCTATTTAAGCCAGGTTATGGCCATGAACTTCGACCTTTCAACCATCCTGCCCCTGCTGGTCTTCGGCGGGCTGACCTGGTTCCTTTACGTCTACAAAGATAATCTTCGCACCGAGTACGAATACGCCTTCACCAACGGGGAGATCGACTTTGCAAAAGTCCTGGGCAACAAGCGCAGGAAGGCGCTGCTGGCGCTGAGGCTGCGCGAGGTCGAAGCCGGCGGCTATGTCGATAGCCCGAATTTCGATAAATATCTTCAAATGGCCGGCGTGAAGCGCCTTGACTTCTACCTCAACGGCAAAGAGAGGCTGTATTATCTCTACTTTACGCGCGAAGGCAGGCGGCAGCTCCTGGTCTTTGAGCCGAGTGAAACGCTGGTGAAGATGATGGGCGAATACTCCAAGGCAGTCGAAACGGCATGATCTATCTCGACAATAGCGCCACCACCAGGCCCTTTCCCTCCGTCGCAGAAAGAATGGCCGCCTGCCTGAGCGAGGACTACTTCAACCCCTCGGCGCTCTACGCAAGCGGCATGCGCGCCAAAACCCTGGTTGAAGAGGCAAGAAGCGCCGTTCTTTCGGCGCTGCCGGGCGCAGAAAAGCTCGTCTTCACCTCAGGCGGCACCGAGGCCGATAATTTGGCCATCTTCGGCGTGGCCCAGGCCCTGAGGGGGCGCAAGGCGCGCTTCGTCGCCAGCGCCGTCGAGCACCCGGCGGTGCTTCGCGCGATGGAGCGCCTCCAGGCGGGCGGGCACGAGGTCTTTTTCGCGCCGGTCCGCGAAAACGGCGTGGTCGACGTGCAGGCCCTGGCCGATCTGGTCGATGAAAGCACGGCGCTGGTTTCGGTCATGCAGGTCAACAACGAAACGGGGGCGATACAGCCCATCGCGGCGCTTTCCCGCGCGATCAAGGCCAAAAACCCCGGGGTTCTTTTGCATGTAGACGGTGTGCAGGGCTTTTTGCGCTGCCCCATCGACTTAAAGCGCGACGGCGTGGATTTTTACTCCCTTTCTGCTCACAAAATCCACGGCCCAAAGGGCGTAGGCGCGCTGGCCGTCGCCGGCAAGCGGAATCTGCTGCCCGCGCTCTATGGCGGCGGGCAAGAAGGCGGGCTGCGCTCCGGCACCGAGAACGTGCCCGGCATCGTGGGCCTTGGTCAGGCCGTGCGGGCCTATCAAAACCTGCCCTCCCCGAGCGATGCGCTCATGCAAATGAAGCTGCGCCTTGCCGCAGGGATTCTTTCATCGGTGGAAGGCGCGGCGGTCAACGGCCCATTGCCGGGTGAAGGTGCGCCCCACATCCTGAATATCGGCTTTCCGCTGCGCGGCGAGCTGTTCCTGCACGCGCTCGAAGGCGAGGGCATTCTGGTTTCGACGGGCTCCGCCTGTTCAAACATCCAAAAGACGGCCTCGCACGTGTTAAAGGCCATGTCCCTTCCGTCTGGGCGTATCGAGGGTGCGATTCGCTTCTCGCTCTCGCCGCTCAACACCATGGACGAAATCGAAGAAACCATCGCGGCTGCGCAAAGGTGTTCTGCGCAGTACCGCCGCTTTGTAAGGAGATAAAAAAAGTGCAGCAGGTTTTGCTGGTCCGCATGGGCGAAATCTTTTTAAAGGGCGATAATCGCCCACAGTTCATTTCGGCGCTGGTG
>JAITTC010000251.1 GCA_031287285.1 Christensenellaceae bacterium | reverse complement strand
GACCAGGATACCGTGGTGGAAGAGGCGATCAACAAGATCATTCAGCCCAAGTTCAACGCCACGATCAATTTTGTCATGATCGCAGGCTCTGACTGGGATACCAAGGCTCTGGTTCCCCTCCGCGCGGGCGAGAAGATCGACATCTTCTGGACCCCGGAGTGGATGTACTACATGGCGAACATCGCCAACGGCTCGCTGATGAAGCTCAACGATGAAAGCGGCCCCTATGGTAGCCTGATCGCCCCCTATCCCGAGATGATCGAGAATCTCGGCGCGTTCATCCCGGGCAACATGATCGACGGCTCGGTGTATGCGATTTCCACCAAGAAGGAACTCTGCGTGCCCGGCGGCCTGATCTGGAACCAAGACGAAGTCGAAAAGTACAATATCGACATCGCCACGGTCGACACCTACGAAGAAATCGAGCCCTATCTGGCGCAGTATAAGGCCGATAACGCCGGCTATTATCCGCTAAACGTCACCGCGGGCTGGAGCTTTGCTTCCCCGTTCATCCAGGGCTTCCTGAACAACATGAACCCCATCTCGATGTTCATCGGCGAGCCCGGCGCTACCGATGGCGAGCCTGTTCTCGTTTGGGAAACCGAACAGGCCAAGAATCACGTCGCCCAGATGGGCAAGTGGTTTGAGGCGGGCTATATCAATCCCGACAGCCAGCTGAAGACCTATGCGTCCTCCGACGAGCTGTATGCGGGCCACTTTCTCGTCACCTTTGACCAGGTCTTAAAGGGCGGCCAAGTGAAGGCGAAGGAACTCATGAGCTCTTCCGGCAACACCGCGCTGCGCCTCGTCGAGCAGCAGACCTCGGCTTCCGTCATCGTCACCACCCACTTGGGCGGTTCGATGCTGGGCATCCCCGTTTCCTCGCAGGATCCCGAGCGCGCGATGATGTATCTCAACGAAATGCAGATGAACCCCGAACTGATCAACCTCATGGCCTGGGGCGTCGAGGGCGTGCACTACACGCTTGACGACCAGGGCCGCGCGGTGCAGAAGGACATGAATGGTTGGTCCGACTCGCACGGCGGCAAGTGGACGATCGGCGACCAGTTCAAGCAGTACGTGTCGAATCAGGAAGACCCCGAGAAGTACCAGCAGATGCAAGCGCTGACCGACGAAGCTTGGATGCACGAGTCCGTGGGCTTCCGCTTCAAGCAAGACGATTATGCCAACGAGTACGCGGCGACCTATAGCGTCACCGACTCGCTGGAGCGCGGCATCATGAGCGGCGTCAACGCAGGCGGTCTCGAGCAGTTCATTCAGGGCTACAAGGATGCCGGCGTCTATGACGTCATCTTCCCGGCCGTGCAGGAAGCCTATGCCGCTTGGAAGGCAGAGCAGATGGCCAGCAATCCCAACTTCCCCAACCTGAACTAAGGGAAATCGGCTTCATAGGAAGTGGTTCTAGGGGTTTAGGGAAGACCTAAAACCAAAACTCCCTGATGAGGGCGCTCGGCAGCAGGAGCCGAGCGCCCTTTTTTATTGGGCCAAAGGCAGGAGCGCTTCTGATGCTTGGGGTTTATGGCTGCGGGCGATGAACCGCCACACGGAACGGCCGCGGCGGCAGGGTTTTTGCCTTGAGGCACACCAAATCAAAGCTCCAATTGCGGATGGCCTCGCCTTATGGCTTGGCTTTGAGACCCCGAGGGGGCCAAGGGCGCAAAGATCCTGCTTTTGGGCGCTCATAACCTTTTTTAGCTGCGCGAAAAGGCTGAATGCGCGAGCGAAGGCGAAGAAACGCGCCGGGCCTAAACATGGAAGCGGGGCTGAATGCCCTGCAGGCAAGGCTCAAGCCTACCCCCAAGAAGCTCCGGGCTCGATCTCCATTCAGGGGCGCCAGTCCGACTCATTAAGGCCCAAAACCCTTCGTGTTGAGCGCTCTTTCAACGGCACGGTTCCTTAAAATATCCCTCCCCAAAAGCCTTGGCGGCTTTCAAGCCGTGTTGGGCGAAAGAGGCCGCTTTATAGGGTTTCCGCGCGAATGATGAGGGGGAAAGCGTCCGCAGTTTCGTTCCCGTGGCCCGTTGCGCTTTCATCGCCGCCAGGCGAACTGCCAAAAGGCCGGCGCAGCCAAGGCTACCGGCAGGGGCCAAAAGAAAGCGATGATTTCTTTTGCCTTTCGCGTTGAAAGCGCACTTGCAGACCCCCTCGTCTTGCCCATATAATAAAAACGAACGGCGCGAAGCAGCGCCTTTGGGATGGGAGCGAGGAAGATGGCGCAAATGCTTGGGAATTGGCGCGAAGCGCTGCGGCGAGAGGGCGAATCCCTGCCGCTTGAAGGGCTGGAGCTTGAAAAGGCGCTGCTGCAGCGCCAAAGCGGCAGCCTGGTTCTGCGCTTTACCAGCGATGCTTTTTTGAACGCGGCCCAGCACGCCGCGCTCAGCCGGGCCCTTCGCAGGATGCTCGGCGACTTAAAGCTCGGCGTGCGCGCCGAGGTCGCCTACCCCGGCCTGAAGGGCGCCTTTTTAGAAGACCCCTCGCAATACGCGGGCTTCCTCTTCGAACTGCTCTCATCGCGAATGCCCGCCTGCTCTCCCTATCTTGCGGAAGCTTCGCTCGAGATGGCCGGGGGGCTCCTTTCGCTGATCGTGCCTTCCGCGATGGGCGAAGAGCTGCTCCGCGCCAAGAAGGCGCCGGATGCCCTCGAAACCCTGCTGCGCGAGCTTTTTTTGCTCAAGCTGCCGGTGGCGCTGCGCTGCCGCGAAAAGGAAGAGAATTTAGAGGCCTTTTTGCGCGAGCGCGCGAGGCTTGACGAAGAGGCTGGCAAGCTCGCCGCCCAGGCGATTCAGCGAAGCGAAAACGAGGCAAAAAAGGGCCCGCAGGTTCTTCTTGGCAGGGCCATCGTCGCCTCTCAAACCTCGCCAATCGGCGAATTGACCGAGCAGACCGGCCGCGTCACAATCGAAGGGCTCTGCCTGAGCGAGCCCGAAAAAAAGCCGGTTCGCGGCGGCAACATGCTCGTGCTTT
>JAITTC010000207.1 GCA_031287285.1 Christensenellaceae bacterium | reverse complement strand
AGCCCGGCAAGAAGGAAGCCTGGGTGTCGAGCCCAAGGCAGACGGGGCCTTTTTGGTCTGCGCGCCTCTTTAACAGATCAATTGCGTGCGTCATAGCGAATCTCTCCTTCCACGATGGTGTAAAGCACCTTGCCCCGAATGGCCTTGCCGTCAAAGGGGGTGTTGTGCGAGCGGGAAATCATGTCGTTTGCCCGGATGACGCCTGGGGAATCCGGGTCGATGAGGGTGAGGTCCGCGTCGTAGCCCTCTTGGAGGAGGCCTTTGCGCAGGCCAAGGAGTTCCGCCGGCCTGCGCGAGGCCATCTCGCTTAAGGCGGTTAGCGGAATGCCGTTTTGCCCAAAAACCTCGAGGAAGATTGGCAGGGCATGTTCGATGTTCGAGATGCCGGCCAGGCCCTTTTGCTTATCTTCCGGCGAATGGGGGGCGTGATCGGTCGAAAGGCAGTCGATGACGCCATCCTTGATGCCCTGAATCAGCGCGTCTACGTCGGCTTTTTCGCGCAGGGGCGGGTTGACCCTGTAATCGCTGCCCCAGCCAAAGAGGTGGTGCGGCGTGACTTCGCAGCTGAAGCGCAGCCCTTCCCGCTTGGCGGCCCGGATTTGCGCCAGGCTTTCGCGGTGGCTGATATGGCCGATGTGCAGATTGCCGCGGGTTTCTTTCAGCAGCGCCAAATCGCGCGCGATGGTCTTTCTTTCGGGCTGGCAGTGCGTCGAGAGGAGGAAGCCGTATTTGGCCGATGCCAGGAGGAGCTCCCGCATGAATTCGTCGCTGAAGATGGTCTGGCCGTCGTTGCTGAGGAGCTTGGTCGCCTTTGAAAGGGCGGCCCAGTCGGTGGGGGTTTCATCCTTTAGCTCAAGGCCTGCCGCAGCTGCCTGAATCAGGCCGCAAAGCCGCAGATTTTTGGCCTTTTCGAGGTTTTTTTCGACCATTTCAGGGGTTGAGAGCACAGGCTTCGTGTTGGCCATGGCGCAAAGGGTGCCATAACCCCCCTTCAGCGCCGCGCGCATGCCGCTTTCGATGTCTTCCTTATAGGTCAGCCCAGGGTCGCGCAGGTGGCAGTGCAGATCGATCAGCGCGGGCATCAAAACCAGCCCCTGCGCGTCGATTTCAAGATCAAAGGGCACGGGCTGCAGGCTGATCTTCCCCTGGCTTGCATAAAGCTCGCCAAAGCGCTCGCCGCGTGCGTCGATCAGCCTGGCGTTTTGGATTTTAAGGCGGCTCATAGCCTTGCCCTCGCCTCGCAGTACTCGCAGGAATACTCCTTGCGCTCCCTGTTGGCCAGGGTAAAGTGCACCGGGCCCACGTTTTCGGTGCTCGAGATGCAGCGGGGGTTTTTGCAGCTGAGGATGCCCTCGACGCGCTCCGGCAGCTCGAGTTTCAGCTTGCGCACGGCCTTGCCGTCCTTAACGTAGGTGACCGTGGTGCCCGGGTTTAAGAGGCCCAGGACGTTCAAATCGAGCTCCAAGTCGGTTTCGATCTTGATCAAATCCTTTTTGCCCATGCGCGTGCTGTCGACATTGCGCATGAGGACGACCACATCGCTTAAGCGGTCAAGCTTCAGCTGCTGGAAGACCTTAAAGCCCTGGCCAACCTCGATATGATCGAGCACGATGCCTTTTTTGAGCTTAGAGACGTTGATCATAAAAGGTCGCCCTCCTTTTCGAGCCCCAGAAGGAAGAGAATCAGCGCCATTCTGATGAACATGCCATAGCGCGCCTGCTGAAAGTAGACCGCCCGGGGGTCCGCGTCGACGTCCGCCGCGATTTCGTTGACCCTTGGCAGCGGGTGCATGACGATCATGTCGCCCTTAGCCAGGCGGAGCTTATCCTTGGTGAGGATGAAGTAATCCTTCAGGCGAAGGTATTCTTCCTCGCTCACGAAGCGCTCGCGCTGCACGCGCGACATGTAGAGGACGTCGAGCCTGCCGATGACGCCTTCGAGCTGGGTGCTCTCTTCAAAGGGCACGCCCTTGCGCTGGAGTTCGTCTTTTACATACTGCGGCATGCGAAGCTCCTCGGGCGAGATGAAGAGGAGCTTTACGCCGGGGAAGCGCGCGAGCGTGGAGCTGAGGGAGTGGATGGTGCGGCCGAACATCAAGTCGCCGCAAACGCCGACGGTGAGGTCTTGCAGCCTGCCCTGATAGGCCGAGATGGTCATGAGGTCGGTCAGGGTTTGGGTGGGGTGCTGGTGGCCGCCGTCGCCCGCGTTGACGACGGGGCAGCGAACGAAGTTTGCGATGTGCTTGGGCGCCCCCTCGCGGGGGTGGCGCATCACGATGAGATCGGCGTAGCTTTCGACCATGCGGGCCGTGTCTGAAAGCGTTTCGCCCTTGGCAGAGGAGGAGGTCATCGGGTCTGAAAAGCCGATGACTTGGCCGCCAAGCCGCAGCATCGCGGCATCGAACGAGAACTTCGTGCGCGTGGAAGGCTCAAAAAAAAGACTTGCCAGCAGCTTTCCCGTGCACCGTGTAGCGAATCGCTCCGGTTGCTTGATGATGCTGCCTGCAAGTTCGACGAGGTGAAGGATTTCCGCCGTGGATAGATCTCCGGGTTCGATTAAGCATCGCGCCTTCATTGGCTTGCCCTCCGCTTATCCGCCCCAAAGGCTTTTGCCTTCCGGGCATTTTTGCTATTTTATAAGAAGCTGCCTCGTTTGTCAAGCCATCGAAGGCAGCTTTTCAGTGCTTGCTATGCCGCAGGCTTAGCAAAGAGCAGGCCGCGCAGCCCGCAGAGCAAAAGCCCGAGATAAAGCCCAGGCGAGGCGCCCGCAAAGCCCTGAATGAGCAAGGAAAATAGGGGCTGGGGAAGGCGGGGAAAGGGAGGGGAAAGAAAAAGCGGCAGCACATAGAGCAGGCTGAGGCACAAGCCGGCTGCGAGCAGGTAAGCGGAATCCGCGCGCGCCGGGCGCAAGAAGGGCAGCAGGCAAAGGCCTGGCGCGAAGAGCAAAGAAAAACCAAGCGCCTTAAGGAACCAGGGCGTGCGCCGGATGGAAGCAGACACCGCGCCTGCGAGCTCTGCGCTGAGTAGAGGCTGTGCGAAGGCAAAAGCGATGGCGATCAAGAGAGGAAGCGCCACCCTTAGGCGGAAGCGCCGCCGATCGCCCCAAAAGCCGCGGACGAAGAAGTAAAGGGCGAGCACGAAGAGAAGAAGCCCGACGGATGAAAGCGCCAGCTTGCCGCTGCCGGCGTATTCGGCAAGATACACGCCGCCAAGGAAGGGAATGCGCGAAAAGGGTAAGAAGCAAAGCCCGACGAGCAGGGCGGGAAGGGCCTCTAAGGGCGAAACCTCGGCGTTTAAAGCGCCAAGGAGCCATAGCAAAAGACCGATTGCGGCAAAGAAGAGCAGCGGCGGGATGGCGGCGCGCAGCATGGAATTGGCAAAGGGCGCGCCGAGCAGCCAGCCCTGTGCCAGGCAAAGAAGCGCCAGCAAAGCTGCGGTAACGGAGTGCCGAACCTTCATGAAGATCGCCTCTCATTCAAAATCACGGGCGTAAAAGGGCTTTTTTTGCAAAAGCGCTTGATGGGTAGATGATGCGGGCGGCGGCGAAGCCGCGAGGAGCGAGATGCCCTGCAGGAAATCAATAGAACTAAATCCTTTCGTTGGATAACAACAGTATGACGAGAAGGCCACAGACAAGCAAGGGGCAATTCATGTTAATTTTATATAAAAAGGTTCATTGTTTGTGGCCGGGGCTTTTGGCGGGGAAGGAAAAGGACTATACTATGCGCAGTGAGGCAGAATGGAGTGATTTTGATGCTGAAACAGGGCAATAAGATCGTGATCGTGGGTGCCGGGCAGGTGGGGGCGACGACCGCCTACACCCTCTTGATTTCGGGGCTCGTTTCGGAGCTTGTGCTGATTGACCTGAACGAGCAAAAGGTGCTGGGCGAGGTGCTCGACCTGGCGCACGGCATCCCGCTGTGCCCGCCCGCGAACATCAAGGCGGGAGGCTATGCGGATTGTGCCCATGCCGATATCGTGATTTTCGCGGCCGGGGCAAACCAGAGGCCCGGCGAAACCCGCATGGATTTAACGCGCAAGAACGCTGCCGTCTTTGCGCAAATCGTGCCCAGGGTGATGGAGCATGCCCCCAAAGACGTGATCCTTCTTGTGGTAACGAACCCGGTCGACGTGCTGACCTATGAAACCCAGCAGCTCTCGGGCCTGAACCCCGGGCAGGTTATAGGCTCCGGCACGGTCTTAGATACCTCGCGCCTGCGCTACCTGCTCTCGCAGCACACGGGGGTCGATGCGCGCAACATCCACAGCTACGTGCTGGGCGAGCATGGCGACAGCGAGCTGCCCGCCTTCAGCCTTACGAACATCGCGGGCGTCTCGATGGACGAATACTGCGCGGTCTGCGGGGGGTGCGAAGGCGGCCTTTCGAAGAGAATCGCCGAAGAGTTTGACGGGAAGGTGCGCAAGGCTGCCTATGCCATCATCGAGGGGAAGGGCGCGACCTATTACGCCGTTGCGCTGGCCGTGCGGCGCATCGTGGAGGCGATTTTAAGGGATGAGAAGTCGATTTTGACGGTTTCTTCCCTGATGCGGGGCGAATACGGCCTAAACGGCGTTTGCCTGAGCCTCCCCTCCATCGTGGGCGCAAAGGGGGTCGAAAACGTGCTGGCCGTGCCGCTGAGCGAGGAGGAATTGCGGCTGCTGCGGGCTTCTGCCGGGGAGATCCGCCAGGGCATCGAGAGCAGCTGCCTGAAATAGAGCGGCGCGCCTACAGTCATTGAATGAACACATGAGGGTTTGTTCATTCAATGACTTTTTCATCTTTTAACGGGGTTTCGGCTGCCCAAGATGCAAAAAAGCTTAAAAAGGCTGGGAATTTCGCTTGCCAAAGAGGAAAAGCCTGCTATACTAAGAGCATCCAAAACGCCGAAGGGAAGTTCATATGCCGCAAGAACATGTTCACAGCCATTTTTCGCTGCTCGTCGGGCCGGTCGAAGCCCTGCTCGAAGGGCCGCTGCTTCGCCTGGGCCTGCCCGAAGAAGGGGTAGAGATCGGCCTTCATGCCCTGGCGGACTTTTTAGATATCAGCCTGCTCCTGCTCGTGGCGGTCGGGCTGGTCTGCTTTCTTCAAACCTTCATCCCTTATGATCGGATGCGCGAGAAGCTTCTGCGGATCAAGGGGCCGCTAGGCTTCATGCTGGCGCTTGGGCTTGGCTTTTTTTCGCCCTTTTGCAGCTGCTCGGTGATCCCCATCCTGATGGGCTTTTTGGCAGCCGGGGTGCCGCTTCGCTACTGCCTGGTTTTTCTATCGTCCGCATCCGCGCTGAATTTGACGGCGCTTACGGCGGTATTTGCCGCCTTCCCGATGCCCTTTGCGCTGAGCTACGCTCTTTCTGCCTTGCTCGCCTGCCTGCTGGGCGCGAATATCGCGGCCGTTGGCGGCGAAAAGGACTTGAAAGCGGGGGCGCTCAGCGCCCAGCATGAGCATCACCACCACGAAGAGAAGTCCGTTGGCAGGCTTTGGACGGCGCTCTGCGGCGCTGGCGAGATCTATGGGCGTGTCTGGCCCTTCGTGCTCCTCGGGGTGACGCTTTCTGCCCTGGTGACTGGCCTTCTTTCTGAAGAGATGATGAATGGCCTGCTGATCGGCAACCCGCTGGCGCTGCCGCTGGCTGTGTTGTTGGGCGGCGGGCTGCATTCCGATGTGTTTTCGATTTCGCCCATCGTGCGGGCGCTGCTCGATCACTCGACGGCGCTGGGTCTTGGCTTTTTGCTCGGCACGATGCTGTTTTCGGTGGCGGAATGGGCCTTGCTTTCGCGGATCTTTAAGGCGAAGCTCATCGCGAAGTACTGCGCCTCGCTCCTGACGCTGAGCCTTTGCTTTGCGCTGATCGCATGGCTGGTGTTTTAGCCGGAATGGTCCGCGCAGGCGGCGCATAGAAATTTGGGGGTGCACTTTTTTGAAAAGAGGCACCCTTTTTCTTTCCCCCGCATAGGTTTAAGCAGACCGAAAAAAGCGCCATCAAAGAAGGGTAAGGCGCTGCAAAGAATGGAAGCTAGGCATGTAAGGAAGGAAAGGTATGAGCCCATTTTATAGCGAAGCCCGCGGGCGGAGCTTCATAAAAGATCAGGAAAGGCAGCCGTTGATCTGCCCGCCGTTCAATTGCTGCCCGCCGCCATGCCCGCCCTGCGGCGGTTCGTGGCAACAGGGGCCAAAGGGCGACCCTGGCCCGGCTGGCCCGCAGGGGCCACAAGGGCCGCAGGGACCGCAAGGCCCCGGCGGAGGCGAGCCAGGCCCGCAAGGGCCGCAGGGCCCGATGGGGCCTCAGGGCATTCAAGGGGAGCAGGGGCCGCAGGGCCCTGTCGGGCCCGCGTCGGACGCGGACGCGATCCCTCATCCCGTCGTGCAAATCGCGACGGTGCCGGGCACGAATCAGCAATGGCTGCGCGTGAACATCTACGGCGAGCCAAAGCCCGGAGACCGGCTTTATCTCAGGCGGCTTTCGCGCTCAGGCTCTTATCGCAGGGCAGGCAATGTCCGCCCCTCGCTCAAGCGCATGGCGCACCCGCGCAACCCCGTGGGGGCGGCGGGGGGAAACCTGCCGGACCACCTGGTGAACCGAGGCTACTTTCACGCGGATACCCCAAACGGCTCGTGGAAGAGCGGGGCTTCTTCCTACATCCGGACGGAGTGGGAGCTTCACGCGCCCAACGAGGTGATTTGGCTGATGCCGATGAGCGACTTCTTGGGCATGTATTATCTATATCAAGACCCCCAAAGCATGCGCTATAGGATGTATCTATACGGATCGCAGAGCCATGTGAGCTTTGCCATCGATTTCGTCGTCGCGCGGCCGGATGCGGCGCGCATGCACGTGAGCTACGGGCCTTCCTCGAGCTTTTTGCGGATCAGGCCCGTGCTAAGAGGAATGGGCACTTTCGACCATTGGGGCGTTGAGTTCCGCTAAGGCAAGAATGGTTTGGGTTTAGAGCGCGGTTTTCGCGGCGCGAGGGCCCCGGAGACGGCGGGCCTGGGTTCAGGCCCCCAGTTGGCGCTGATCCTCGTTGGAGGACCGCATGACGGTGATCTTCGCGCCGCGAAAGCCGCGCTCACCCCTTTTGAGGGGAGCAAAAAAGGCCTCTTCATTTCGAAGGGGCCTTTTTGAAGAAGGCTTTGGCATGCCTGCTGGATTGCTTCGTCGCTTGCGCT
>JAITTC010000210.1 GCA_031287285.1 Christensenellaceae bacterium | reverse complement strand
ACCGTGTTTTCAGAGCCGCAGCTCGACCTGACCCACCGGGAGCTTCCCGCCCTTTTAAAGGGCGAAACGGCCCTTGGCGTGGAGTTTTTGCCGGGCCAGTATGACCAGCGCGCAGATTCCGCGGCGCAGTGCATCCAGTTCATGACGGCGGGCGAGAGGCCGCTGGTGAAATCCGCAAAAATCTACCTCTTTTCGGGCGATTTAAGCGAAGGCGACAGGGCCGCGATGAAGAGCGCGCTGATCAACCCGGTGGAAGCGCAGGAGGCCCTGCTCGAAATGCCGCAAACCCTGCAGGCGCGCTATGAAATCCCCGAGTCCGTCGAGACCCTGCGCGGCTTTCTGCGGCTTGATAAGGCCGGCATTCAGGCCTTTGCGAAGGAGCATTCCCTGGCGATGGACGAGAATGACCTGCTCTTTTGCCAGACCTATTTCAGGGATGAAGAGGGCCGCGACCCGACGATCACCGAGCTTAAGATGATCGACACCTATTGGTCTGACCACTGCCGCCACACCACTTTTTTGACCGAGATCGAGGGCGCCGAGATCGCCCACCCCGGGGTGAAGAAGAGCTTTGAGGAATATAAGCTCCTGCGCGCGGAGCTCGGGCGCGAAGATAGGCCCATGACGCTCATGGACATCGCGACCATCGGCGCCAAGGCCCTGAAGCTGCGCGGGCTGCTGGGGGATCTCGACGAGAGCGACGAGATCAACGCCTGCTCGGTCAAGGTGGGCGTTGAGGTCGACGGCAGGTCCGAGGAGTGGCTGCTTCAATTCAAGAACGAAACCCACAACCACCCAACCGAGATCGAGCCCTTCGGCGGCGCGGCCACCTGCCTGGGCGGCGCGATCCGCGACCCGCTCTCTGGCCGCAGCTACGTTTACCAGGCCATGCGCGTGACCGGCTCCGGCGACCCGACGGCCCCCATTTCAGATACGATCAAGGGCAAGCTGCCCCAGCGCAAGATCAGCCAGACGGCAGCCGCGGGCTTTAGCGCCTATGGCAACCAGATCGGCCTTGCGACCGGCCATGTGGCCGAGATCTATCACCCGGGCTACACGGCCAAGCGCATGGAGATCGGCGCGGTCCTGGGCGCGTCCCCAGCCGCGCACATCCGCAGGGAAACCCCGAAGCCCGGCGATTTGGTGATTCTTTTGGGCGGGCGCACGGGCCGCGACGGCATCGGCGGCGCGACCGGCTCGTCCAAGTCCCACACGCTGCAGTCCCTTGAAAGCTGCGGCGCCGAGGTGCAAAAGGGCAACCCGCCGGAGGAGCGCAAGCTGCAAAGGCTGATGCGGGACCCGGGGGTCGCCGGGATGATCTTAAGGTGCAATGATTTTGGCGCGGGCGGCGTGTCGGTGGCGATCGGCGAGCTGGCTGACGGCCTGATCATCGACCTGAACGCCGTGCCCAAGAAGTACGAGGGCCTGGACGGCACCGAGCTTGCGATTTCAGAGTCGCAGGAGCGCATGGCCGTGGTGGTCGGCAAGGGGGATGCGGAGCGCTTCATCCTGGCCGCGAACAAAGAGAATTTAGAGGCCACGATCGTGGCCGAGGTGACGAGCAGCCCAAGGCTGGTGATGAACTGGAACGGCAAGAAGATCGTCGATATCGCGCGGGAGTTCCTGAACTCAAACGGCGCGCCAAGGCAGGCGCGCGTGAAGGTCGAAGCCCCGCAAAAGCGCGAAGAAGAACGCTTCCGCGAGTGGCGCCAAAGGGCGCTTGAGCTTTTTGCGGATCTCAATATCTGCTCGCAGAAGGGCCTGGTCGAGCGCTTCGATTCGACCATCGGCGCGGGCACGGTGCTCATGCCCTTCGGCGGCAAGGAGCAGCTTTCGCCCTCGCAGGCCATGGCTGCAAAGCTGCCCGTGCTGCGCGGCGAAACCGACGACTGTTCCCTCATGGCCTGGGGCTTCGACCCCTACATGAGCAGCTGGGATCCCTACACCGGCGCGATGTGGGCCGTGGTGCACTCGGTGGCCAAGGTCATCGCGGCCGGCGGCTCGCTGCAAAGATGCTGGCTTACCCTGCAGGAGTATTTTGAGCGCCTGCGCGGCGAGCCCAGGCGCTGGGGCAAGCCCTTTGCCGCGCTGCTTGGCGCCCTACGCGCCCAAATGGGCCTTGGCGTCGCCGCAATCGGCGGGAAGGACTCAATGTCTGGCAGCTTTGAAGACATCGACGTGCCGCCGACCCTGGTTTCCTTCGCGGTTTCGATGGGCAAGGCGTCTGAAGTCGTTTCCACCGAGTTCAAAAAGGCCGGGAACGCCGTCTGGCTGCTCAAGAACGAGCAGGGCGAAGAGAGGGATCCGGAATTCAGCGTGGTTCGCCGCACGCTTTCGACCCTTGAGGAACTGATCGCCTCCGGCAAGGTCGAGTCGGCCTATGTGATCGGGCGCGGCGGGCTCATCGAGGCGCTTGGCAAGATGTGCTTTGGCAATCGCCTGGGCGTGAATTTGAGCTCGATCCTGCCCGACAGCATCCTCTTCGACACACCGTTTTGCGCGGCCGTTTTAGAGGTCAAGCCGGAAATCAGCCTGGCACAATTCGAGGGCGCGCGGCATATCGGCGTGGTTTCAGAGCGCTATGAGATTTCGCACATGGGCGAAGCGCTCGACCTTGACGAGGTGCAGGCGGCCTTCGAGGGCACGCTGCAGGGCGTCTTCCCGTACCTTGCGCCAAGCTCTGACGAGGATGCCAAGGCGCATGCCTTCAAGGCGGAAGGGCGGCAAAAGGGCCCGAGCATTGCAAGGCCTCGCGCGCTCATCCCCGTCTTCCCGGGCACCAATTGCGAGTACGACACCGCGCGCGCCTTCGAGCGAGCGGGCATCGCGGCCGAGGTGTTCGTGATCTGCAACCAGAAGCCCTCGGATATCGACGCTGCGATCAAAGGCTTCGTTGAAAAGGCGAAAAATGCCCAAATCATTGCCTTGCCGGGCGGATTTTCGGGCGGGGACGAGCCGGAGGGCAGCGCCAAGTTCGTCACATCCTTTTTGCGCAACCCCTACTGCCGCGACGCGATCCACGAGCTGTTAAAGCAGCGCGACGGGCTGATGCTGGGCGTCTGCAACGGCTTTCAGGCGCTGGTGAAGCTCGGCCTCGTGCCCTTTGGCGAGATCATCGAAACCGACGAGCATTGCCCGACGCTGACCTTCAACGCGATCGGCAGGCATCAATCCAGGCTGGTGACCACTCGCGTTTCCTCAACCCTTTCGCCTTGGCTGCAGGGCTACGCGCTGGGGCAGACGCACACGGTGGCGATCTCGCATGGCGAGGGGCGCTTTGTGGCCAGCCCCGAACTGCTGGACGGGATGGCGAAAAAGGGCCAAATCGCGACCCAATATGTGGGCGAGGACGAAAGGCCGAGCATGGGGATCCTCGTGAACCCAAACCATAGCGTGGATGCAATCGAGGGCATCACTTCGCCCGACGGGCGGGTGCTTGGCAAGATGGCGCATTCCGAGCGCATGGGCGAAAACCTCTATAAGAACGTGCCGGGCGACAAGGCGCAGAACATCTTCGAGAGCGCTGCGCTCTATTACAGATAAGGAGTCAAAAAAGCAAACGAAAGTAGCCCGCACCTTCTCTGAGGGCAGAGAAGGCGCGGGCTGCTTTCGTTTTACTCATTGCGATTGCGGCGCGACGTTGCCCACAAAGCGCTCTGCGCCTTTTTCCGGCATTGCGCTTGCCGCGTCGCTCCGCTCCTCGCAATGACGGAGAAGCAGCCCAGCTCTTCCTTGTCTCGTCATTGCGAGTGGCAACGAAGCAATCCAGCGT
>JAITTC010000175.1 GCA_031287285.1 Christensenellaceae bacterium | reverse complement strand
TGCAAGATCTCAAGGGCCGCGGCCCCGTTGCCCACGCTGCCGGCAACTTCCATGCCCGGCCGCTCTTTCAGTGCGTTTTCAAGCATTTCACGCACGGCCGCGCTGTCATCCACTAGAATAACCCGTTTTGATTCCATGAATATTTCCTCCTGCATTCTCCACTCGCCTTTCGCTTTGAGGTTCCCTTTCACCATCAAAAAGCGCGACGCGCGGGTTGGATTTTGGTGTTGATCAACACATTGGCTTAAGCTGCCCTGAGTTTATCGTTTTCTGTCATTCCAGTCAACGACTTTGCGCCCTTATTTCCCTCGCATTCCGCGCGCTCAAAACGCAAACTGCCATTTCCGCTCAAAAAATAACCTCAATCAATAATTGTTTGCAAGCGTTTTTGCAAAAAGAGCCGAGTTTTCCGGGGAAATACCCCGGCCGTATTCGTTCAAAACAACCCATAGTCCACTTTTATTCGACAGAATCATTCAATCTTTCTCGTCTTTATGCCTTTCCGTTCAAATAAAATCCCAAAAATCGTGCCCGCAATCCATTTTGCACATCGGAAATATAGTCTGTGCATAAAAAACTGCGCTTTTCCTTCAATTTCCGCACAAAGCCGGGCGGAGCAAGGCGCTCCGCCCGGCCAGGAAGCAGCCTTATTCGCCCTCGGCCCAGCCCTTTGCGCGCGCCACCGCCTTCGCCCAGTGCTCAAGCTCGCGGCCGCGCCAGCCTTCGTCCCTCCCCGGAAAGAAGAAGCTTTCGCCCTCGCGAAGCGCGGCGATTTCGGCCTGGTCCTTCCAAAGGCCAACGGCAAGGCCTGCCATATATGCGGCGCCTGCAGCCGTGGTTTCCACAATCGAGGGCCTGTGCACGGGAATGCCCAAAAGATCGGCCTGGAACTGCATGAGGAAGTTATTTGCGGAAGCGCCGCCGTCTACCTGCAAATGGCTGAGCCGCAGGCCTGAATCCCCTTCCATCGCGCGAACGACCTCCGCCGTCTGAAAGGCGATGGATTCGAGCGTCGCGCGCACGATTTGAGCCCGGCCGGAGCCCCTCGTCAGCCCCACGATCACGCCGCGGCCATACATATCCCAGTGCGGCGCCCCAAGGCCCGCGAAAGCCGGCACCAGGTAAACCCCGCCGTTGTTTTCGACGCTGAGAGCGATTTCCTCGGTTTGGGCCGCGCTTTGGATGAGGCCAAGCTCGTCGCGCAGCCACTGAACGGCCGCGCCGGCCACGAAGATCGAGCCTTCCAGCGCGTAATTGACCTTGCCGCCAATGCCCCAGGCGATGGTGGTGAGCAGGCCGTTTTTTGAATCCCTTGCAGTCTCGCCCGTGTTCATCAGCAAAAAACCGCCGGTGCCGTAGGTGCTCTTGACCATGCCCGGCTTAAAGCAAGCCTGGCCAAAGAGCGCGGCGTGCTGGTCGCCTGCCATGGCCGCGATGGGAATCTCGGCACCGAGGATCTCTGCGCTGAGCGCCCCCACGATCTGGCTGGAGCCGACCACCTTGGGCAGGATCGCCCTGGGTATGCCGAAGGTCTTCAGCAGCTCCTCATCCCAGCTTAGGGTGTGGATGTTGAAGAACATGGTGCGGGAGGCATTGGTCATGTCGGTGACGTGGGCGCGGCCTGCGCTCAGGTTCCAGATCAGCCAGGTATCGACCGTGCCAAAGAGCAGCTCGCCGCGCTGTGCGCGCTCGCGCGCGCCTGGCACATGGTCGAAGATCCATTGCAGCTTGCTGGCGCAAAAGTAGGCGTCTGGAATCAGGCCGGTCTTTTCGCGGATGGTTTCGCTCAAGCCCTGCGCCTTCATCGCTTCCACATAGGGGGCCGTGCGCCTGCACTGCCAAACGATCGCGTTGCAAACCGGGCGGCCGCTCTCTTTTTCCCACAGGATCGTGGTTTCGCGCTGGTTCGTCACGCCGATGCCCAGGATCTCTTTTGCGTCAATCCCAGCCTTTTGCACCGCGCTTTTCAGCGCGCCAAGTTGGGAATAGAGTATATCGTTGGGGTCATGTTCCACCCAGCCCGGCTGCGGGTAGATTTGCCTGAACTCGATCGCGTGGCCGGAAACGATCCGGCCTTTTTCGTCCATCACCACCGCTCTAGAGCTCGTGGTGCCCTGGTCGAGGGCGACGATATAGCCCATTTAAGCTCCCCCCTTTTATTCGGCTTTTCATTTTTTAACACAAGGCAGTGTCAACAAGAGGGTCCATGGCATAGGGTACATAAAAGCTCGGTTCCAAAGACCGCCTTCGTGATGGAAAGGAGATTTGCCATGGATCGCCCTACATATTCTAACCTGGCGAATGAGAACGCCAAGGCCCCGGACTTCCAGAAGCTTCAGGAGGCCGATCGCTGGGTTTCGCTGCGCCAGCTACGCATCCAGGCCCATGAAACCACCGCCATTCAAGACAGGCCGGCGGTGCAGCCCACGGCGGCGCCGGTGCCCGCCATGGCCCAGCAACAGCCAAGCTCGCTCTACGGCGATGTTCTGCGCCGTCACGCGCAGGCCAGCCAGCGGGCGGGCCTGCCAGGCCCCGTGATCGCGCAGCAACAGCAGCGCGGCCCCGCAGCCGCCCCGGCGACCACGCCGGTCTTGACCCCGCAAACGCTTGCCTTCGCACAAAACCCGGCGCGCGCAGCCTTTGCGCAGGTGCCTGCCCCGCAGCCCGGCCAAAGCACCGGGCAGCAGCCCGCTCCTCGGCAAGTCGCGGTCCCTACCACAGAGCCAAAGGCTTAAACGCAGCCCAAAAGGCGCCGGAACCTGCCCCCCAAATATGGGCAGGTTCCGGCGCCCTTGCTTTTTATTGCGGCGTTGGCGACGGGCTTGAGTATAGGCTTTCGAGCGCGGGCAGAATGGCGTCTACGCTGCTCTTTCTGGCGACTTGCAGGGTAAGCCCTGCGCGCCGCACGGCATAATTGTTGATGTCGTAGGGCAAATACTCGACCAGAAGCTCTTCTTCGCCGGTCAACAGGCTGAAATCCACCGTCAGCACGGGCGCCGCGCTCTCATCGAGCTTAGCCTCCTCGGCAAAGTCCACGATCACCACGCCGATGATGGCCTGGTAGGCCGTTTTAAAGGCCTTTTCTTCCACCGTTTTACCATTAATCGAATAGGTATAGGCATAGTCTGGCTCCCCGTTTTGCAGGAGCTTCAGCTTGCCCTCTTCGTCGAACTGCTCCTTGCTCCCGATGCGCAGGGTGTAGCTCTTTCCGCCCCCGCTCACGCGGATTTCGTCGGTCTGGGTGATGTTGATGATGGAGGCGAACTGGTCGAGCAGGGTGCGCAGATCGAGATTTTCGGCAAAGGCGAACTGCGAGGCACCGGCCAGGTAAACATCGTTTGAGCCGGCCTTAAGCCGCAGATAGAATTTGCCGTCTTCATTCTTGTCGCCAAGCTCGAAGTGACGCGTTTGGCCATTCGGGTCCACAAACTCAAGCGTCAGGTAGGGGTCGTCCAGCCCATAGGCCGTGATTTCTTCCGCGCTCACCTTGCCCAGGTATCGATCGAGCGTCACCGCGCCGATGCCGTTGATCAGCTCATAGACCGCCTCATAGCCTACGTCGAGATCGTAGGGCTCTTCGAGATGCCAGCCGTTTGAGCTGGCGATCTGGGTGCCGTCGCGCCGCGCGATGCGCCAATTCTCGCCGCCCCTTTGGCGGATGAGCAAAGACTTGCCGTCTTCCACGCTGGTTTCGGGCAGGCGCAGGGAGTAATAATCGTTGCGCACGTTGAGCATTCGGGTGGCGAGCACGTCCTGGGCCAGATAGACCTCGGGCTTGCCCTCCTCCATGAGATAGTGCTGGCTGCTGACCGGCACCTTGGCACCCAGGAGGAAGACCCTCTCTGTTCCGTCGGTAAAGACCAGGGTCATCTTGGCCCTTGGCGCGTCAAAGCCATAGAGTGCCGGGGTCGCGGCCTCGTTTGCGGCCACATTGTCTACGAACATCCTGGTGACGTTGGTGTAAAGCGACAGGCCGATATCCTGCTCCAAAAGCTCCTGGGGCACGCCCTGGGCGCTGTAAAGCCCGGTTTCAGGGTCGTAGCTGACCGTGAATTCCTCGCTGTTTTGCAGCTTGATTTGGGCCAGGTCCTCTTTTTCGGCGTTGACGAGGTAGATGCTGCGGGGGGGCGCCGTTTCGCGCGGCGCGGAAGACTGCGGCAGGAAGTAGAGCAGCGCGACCGCAAGGCAGATCACGGCCAGCACCGCGCCCGCGATGATCCAGCGCTTGGGGCCCTTTAAATCACGGCCGCCGCCCCTGTGAAGGGCTTGCCCCTCGAGGGGCTTTGCCGCTTCTTCCTGCCCCTTTGGCTCCATGTCATTTTTTTCGTTCTCGCGGAATTCCTCGCCCATCTTAGAGGTGCCTCCTTCTCATCCAAAGGATGGTGCCAAAGCACAGCACCAGCAGCGGCACCACGAGGATGACCAGCGCGGCCAGCACGTAGATCTGCGTGGCTGAGGTAAAGCGGAGCGTGTTGCCGACCATGCTCTTGCCGATGATGGTCACGGTGTCGCTCTGGCCCATCAGCCACTTAACGGAGCCCAT
This sequence comes from Christensenellaceae bacterium, assembly GCA_031287285.1. Taxonomy (GTDB): domain Bacteria; phylum Bacillota; class Clostridia; order Christensenellales; family UBA1750; genus JAITGM01. The sequence continues at coordinate 1,268 of JAITTC010000175.1, read as the reverse complement.
GAAAAAGTCGATGTTGCCGAAGGATGTCAGGCCGACGAAGCTCATGCTGCCGACGAGCACGATCTTGGTGCCTGAATCGTTGCCGTCCTCATCGACCTCGCGGATCACGAGAGAAAGGTCGAGCGGGCCGCTGAGGTCGCCTTCCTCCTTCTCGATGCTCGTGGCCTCGAGGTTCGTCTTGCCATAGGCGCCCGCGCTCGTGGTCAGGGTCGCCTCCACCGCGAATTTCTTGCTCTGCACCACGCCCTGCGAGAAGCTGGCGCCCGAGGGCAGCAGAACGATTTGGTTGTTCTGCTTCACGCCAACGGCGCTCTGGTGGCTGCCGATGTTGGGCACGAGCTGCGTGGGATTGTTATAATAGCGGTTTGCGTCGGTTTCTACGGCGATATCGTGGTTGAACTTCACGTTATAAAGATCCAGCAGGGATTCGAAGTAGGGAAGCTCGGGGGTGCCGGGCTCCGCCAGGTAGAGCATGCGCCCATCGTCCTCTAAAAAGGCCTTGATCGCCTCTTGCTCGCCCTCGCTGAGGTCAGCCTGGGGGTCGACGACGAAGAGGATATCGTCTTTCGTAAGCTTTGAAAGCTCGGTGCCCAGAAGGGAGGAAACCTGCAGGTTTTCAGCCTCCAGATAGGGCGTTAAATGCGAAAGGGCAGCAAGATCGGTTTCCCGATGGCCGCTGAGGAAGTAGGCGTTGGTGACGGTTTCCGCCGTGACGAAGAGCAGCGCGTTGGTGAGCTTTTGCTCGCCGATGAAGGCGCGGGGGTAGCTCTGGTAGGTGGTCTGGTCGTAAGCGATCTCGAACATCTCGGTGTAGTTGATGAGGCGGACCTTGCTTCGATCGGGATTCGTCACCACCAAGGAGTTTTGCGAGAGATTGACGCCGCCGAACTGCGTTGCGAAGGCCGGGTTAGCGACCGGATCGACGCTTGAAACCTTGATGAGATCCGGATTTAGGCGGCGGTAATTTTCGAGCATCTGCGTGATGGAGAGATCCTCGCTGCCCTGGCTTGCGAGGGCGTAAATCTCGACCGGCTGGCTTAAGGCCTTGACGGTTTTGACGGTTTGCTCCGTAATCGAGAACATCTTGTTGCGCGAAAGGTCAAACGACAGGCCAAAGCGCGAATCGAGCAGGCTTGCCGCCAGGTTTAAGAGCACGGCAGCCGCGATGGCGAGCAGCGCGAGGAGCGCGGAGGCCCCTCCGCGGCGAAGCTTGGTATTTTCAAAAATTTTTGGCATCTTCATGGCTTAACCCTCACTCCATCTTCTCT
>JAITTC010000133.1 GCA_031287285.1 Christensenellaceae bacterium | reverse complement strand
GGGCCAGCATCGAGATGTATTCCGAGGACATGGGCAATCTGATGGGCGATTTTTTAACCAATTACGAGCAAAAGGCCTGGAGCGCCGTGCTGGCCTCCTCGGTTGGGAGCGACCTGGTTCGGCGCTATGCAGGCGGCGCGGTCACGCCCGAGCGCGTGCGCGCCGCCTACCCTTCCGGCAGCCCCGAGGGGCAGGAGCTGACGCGCCAACTCTATGACGGCCGCGACCGCTACCTTTTGCTGCTCGAGCGCGGTGCCGGCGAGGAAGAGCTGCTGCCGGAACTCAACAGCCAGCTGCAGCTGCGCACGGACCTTGCCAAGGCCATGGAGTGCGAGGACTTCATCGGCTATTGCCTGACGAAGCGCGACAACGTGCCCTATTCGGCGGGGGATTTGCTCACCCTGGCTGGCCTTGCGCGCGAGGAGCTGCTGCCCGCCTACTTGGAAGCCCTTGCACGAGAGGAATCCCTGCCTGCCTTTGAGCGCGCGGGGAATTTGGGCGTTGATGGCTGGAAGGCAGCCCTGCCAAAGCTTTTTGAGCGATTTCCAGCGCTTGAGGAGGGCTTGAACTACTGCCTGCAAAACGCTTTGCTCCAGATGGAGCCCGTGCCAGAGGGCGGCGGCGCCAGAAGCTTTTCGTATGCGCTGTATCAATACGAGGCGTCGATTGGCAAGGCTTATTTGGCGGGGAATTCGGGGGATTTGCTGAACCTGACGCGGCTCGTTGGCGCGATGGGGCGCGATATGGCCCTGCCCGAGGCCGAATGGAGCGTCGGCCAGGCGAAGATGGCGGACGCCACGCAGCAGCTGAGCTTTGCGGCGCTTTGCGGCACGGAGCTGGACGCAGTCTTTGACGGCGGGGAGGCGGCGCGCGCGAAGGCGGAGCTTCGCAGGCTGCTGCTTGGGCATGCCCTGCAGAGCGCGCAGCGCTATGAGATGCTGACGTGCCTTTACGGCAAGAACGGGGAATGGAGCGCGGATGAGCTGCGGGCGCTCTGCGAGGCGCTTTCGGCCAAATACGGCCTGCCTCTCAGCGCGGAGGAGCTTTATGCGCTCGACGATGTTCGCCTGGGCCTTGCGGACTCTGCGGGCGAGCTGCTGGGGAGCCTTGCCGCCTTGCAGCTCGGGCTTTTGGCGGAAACGGAGCCCGAGGAGGCAAGGGCTGTTTTGCAGAAGATGTTTTCGGTCTACAATTACGCAAGCCCAATCGCAGAAGCGGTGAAGGCCGGGTTGCCGAACCCCTTCTCGCGCCAGGCCGTGCAGGCCGCCGCCAAGGCCCTGCAATAGCGGGGCTTTGCATCACTTTTTGCCCGGCTTTATAAGCCTGAGGATCGCCTTGTCGCGCAATCGCTCATCGCGGATGCAGAGGGTGAGGATCTGCGCGGCAAGGTGTTCCCTTAAGGCGATAAGGCGGGGCAGAACCGCAAGGGAAAGGATCTTCAGGCCAAGTTCGAGGGGCGTGCTTGTCCAATCCGAGGGGGCCTTTAGCCAGGCGGGAAGAAAGCGCCATAAAAAGAGCAGAAGGCTAATGTAGAAGAGGACTTCGGCAAGAACGGTCAGCGCGAAGCCTGCGCAAAGGATTGCAAGCCAAAAACGCGGAGGGCGGTTGCGCGTGGTCATCTCGGTCACTCCTTTGTATATCATGCAGGTCTGTAAGTGCCTCACATACACATTTTATGCCTCGCACGCACACAATATTATAGGGGGTTCAACACTCAGTGCCAGAAAAGGCCGGAATTTAAGGGAAGTGTGCAAATGCAGAGCACGAAATATGGATTAAATTACTATAAAAAAAGAGGCATAAAGGCGGTGCCCATTTAGATGTGATATACTATTTGAAAGAAAATAACATGAGGTGAAGAAACATGACGGACCTAGACATCGCGCGGGCGGCGAGCCCGAAGCCCATCGCGGAGATCGCTAAGGCGCTGTGCCTGCCGGAAGAGGCTCTCGAGCCCTATGGCAAGCTCAAGGCCAAGCTCGATCCGGCGAAAATCCCCGGCGGAAGAAAGGCGAAGCTCATTTTGGTCACGGCCATCAACCCAACGCCTGCGGGCGAGGGCAAGACCACGGTTTCCATCGGCCTGGCGGACGCCATGCGCAGGGCCGGAGCCTCGGTGTGCCTTGCGCTGCGCGAGCCGTCACTGGGGCCGGTCTTTGGCGTGAAGGGCGGCGCGGCGGGCGGCGGCTATGCGCAGATTTTGCCCATGGAAGAGATCAATTTGCACTTCACCGGCGATTTGCACGCCATCACCACGGCCAACAATTTGCTGGCCGCCCTGGTCGATAACCACATTCAGCAGGGCAACGAGCTCAAGATCGACCCGCGCCGCGTTTCGTGGCGCCGCTGCATGGACATGAACGACCGCCAGCTTCGCCAGATCGTATCGGGCCTTGGGGGCAAGCCAAACGGCATGCCCAGGGAGGATGGATTCGACATCACCGCGGCCTCTGAGGTGATGGCCATCTTCTGCCTGGCCGAGGATTTGAGCGACCTGAAAAAGCGCCTTGGGCGCATCGTGGTGGGGTACAGCTTCGCTGGGGAGCAGGTAACCGCCTCCGCGCTGAAGGCGGAGGGCGCGATGGCCGTGCTCCTCAAAGAAGCGCTTCGCCCAAACCTGGTGCAGACGCTGGAGGGCACGCCGGCCCTCGTGCACGGCGGGCCCTTCGCGAACATTGCCCATGGCTGCAACTCGGTCATCGCGACGAAGACCGCGATGAAGCTTGCCGACTATGTGGTCACGGAGGCAGGCTTTGGCGCGGACCTTGGCGCCGAAAAATTCCTCGATATCAAGTGCCGCGCGGCGGGAATTCAGCCGAGCGCCGTGGTCGTCGTGGCCACGATTCGCGCGCTGAAGTGCCACGGCGGCGCAAAGAAGCAAGACCTTGGCAAGGAAGACCTTTCGGCGCTTGAAAGGGGCCTGCCCAATCTCTTGCGCCATGTGAAAAACATGAAGGAAATCTATCGGCTGCCGGTCGTGGTGGCGCTGAACCGCTTTAGCTCCGATAGCGAGGCGGAAATCGCCCTCGTGACCGAAAAACTTCGCGAGCTTGAGGTGGGGATGGAGCTTTGCGAGGTTTGGGGCAAGGGCGGCGCGGGCGGCATGGAGCTTGCCAGGGCCGCGATGGCGCTTTGCGAAGAGCGCTCTGAGATGGAGTTTAGCTACCCCCTCGATTTGCCCCTTGAAAAGAAGATCGAGGCCGTGGCCAAGCGGGTTTACGGCGCTTCCGGCGTGAGCCTTGCCCCCGGCGTGCGCACGGAGCTCAGGCGCATGGATGCCCTGGGCCCACTGCCCGTCTGCATCGCAAAGACGCAGTACTCCTTTTCTGACGACCCAAAGAAGCTCGGCGCGCCTTCGGGCTTTACCCTGCAGATTCGGCAGGTGCGCCTTTCTGCCGGGGCTGGCTTTGCGGTGGCCTTTGCGGGCGAGATCATCGCCATGCCGGGCCTGCCGAAAGCGCCTGCCGCAGAGGGGATCGACATCCTCGAAAGCGGCGAAACCGTGGGGATTTTTTGAGCCCGGGTTAAACCTTTCGCGGGGAGCTTGAAAAAAGCCGGACTTTGCGCTATGCTTAGGCCGAGTGCGGCGGCGCCTGCCCTTCGCGCCCCCAGTCGGCAACCCAAGCGGTGCCGAACGATTGGGGATTTGCGCGCGAAACGGCAGGGCGGCGGCGAAAGATCATCAGGTATCGCTAAAAAGCGAACTTGAATGGAGGGTTAATTCATGGCAATCGGCGAAAAATCTCGCAGGCTGGCCATCACCGGCATGCTGGCGGCCATCCTCATCGTGCTGGGGGTCACGCCCCTTGGTTTCGTGCCCATAGGCCCCGCGAAGGCCACCACGATGTACCTGCCCGTTATCGTGGGCGCCATTCTGGAAGGCCCCGTCGTGGGCCTCGTGCTGGGCCTGGTCTTTGGGCTGTTCAGCCTGTTTCAGGCGATGACGGCGCCAAGCCTTTTGAGCCCCATCTTCATCGAGGGCTGGTTCTTCGTGGCCATCCTGCCAAGGCTTTGCATCGGCCCCCTGGCCTGCTTGGCCTACAGGGGCGTTTTAAGGCTTTTCAGGGGCAAGGAAGCCCCGGCGGCGGCCGGAGGGGCGATTTTGGGCGCGCTCACGAATACGGTGCTCGTGCTGGGCGCGATCTGCCTGCTGTATGGCTCCAAATTCGCGGAGCTCATGGGCATGGAGATGCAGGCCGTGCTGCCCGCTGTTCTTGGCATTGCGATTGCGAACGGTCTGCCGGAGGCTGCGCTTTCTGCCCTGGTGGTGACGCCCATCGTGATGGCTGCGCGGCACGCCGTGCCGTTTTACAGGCGCAAAAACAACGAAAAGGCATAAAAAATGCGGGCGGCCCCGGCCGCGGTTTTGGGGGTTTTAGCGGAATGATCTTGACGATGGACATTGGCAACACCAACACCAAGTGCGCGGTGTTCGACGGGAATGAGTTCCTCTGCGCCTGGCGCGTTTCGAGCGACAGGATCAAGACCAGCGACGAGTACGGCATCCAGATGCGCTCGTTTTTAACCTATAACGGCCTTAGCTTTGGCGATGTGACCGGCATCATCGTTTCATCCGTGGTGCCGTCGCTTAACTTCACCATCGAGCACATGCTGCGCGACTTTTTTGACGTGCAGCCCATCCTGGTCGCCCCGGGGATCAAGACCGGAAACAACATCAAGTACGACAGCCCGCAGTCCCTGGGTTCCGACCGCATCTGCAACGCGGTGGCGGCGGGCGCGCTCTATGGCGGCCCCTGCATCTTCATCGACTTTGGCACGGCGACCTCGTTTGGCGTCCTGAGCGCCAAGGGGGATTTTTTGGGCGGCGCGATCACCCCGGGCATCAACGTCACGAGCGAGGCTCTCGCAGAGCGCGCGGCGCAGCTGCCCAAGATCGAGCTCATCAAGCCAGAAACGGTGATTCAGCGCAGCACCATCGCCAACATGCAGGCGGGCATCGTCTATGGGTATGTGGGGCAGGTCGACTACATCGTGCGCAAGATGAAGGCGGAGCTGGACTCAGACGGCATTCGCGTGATTGCGACCGGGGGGCTGGCCAATGTCGTCGCCGGCGAAACCCCGATCATCGACATCATCGATTCGCGGCTCACGCTGAAGGGGCTCAAGATTCTCTACGACAGGAATGCGCCCTGAAAGGCTCAAATTTCAGCCTATTAGCATAAAAAAGCGCTCCAGTCAAAGGGGGCGCTTTTTGAATAAGGCAGGGGCGGCCTTTTGGGAAGCAAGCTGATCGATTGCGGGAGGGAATCGAGGATGTTTTGGCGCTGTGCGAAGGAAGAGGCGCCCCGTTTGCTTCCACGCCATGGATTGCGCATCCTTTTTCGCTTGCATCGCCGGCTGTGTCCCTCCCTGCCGGGTACGGTAAAGTACACGGTCAGCTTGCGGTTCCCGCCGGTGCTGGGGGCTTCCCTTCGCGCTTGAACGGCCCTTTGCCTGCGATTTTTTGCTCTGTGCGGCCATTTTGGGCGTTTTGCGCAAAGAAAAGCCATAGAAGCTTAGCGGGAGGGTAAATCGCGGTAGGGGATGGGGTCGCGCATGGCTTCCGTGACGGGGTTTAAATCCAGGGAATAGTATTTGACGTCGTGCCAGCTGCCGAGCTTAAAGCCAAGATCGGGGAAGCTGGCCAAGAGCTGAAAGCCCCATCTTCGATGGAAGATTTCGCTGCCTTCGTTGGGGCAGCCGAGCACCGCCATGGCCTTGGTGAAGCCCTGCCGCTTGAGGGCCGGCAGCAGCCTTTGATAGAGCGCGCTGCCGATGCCTTTTTGCTGACTGCCGGCTTTTGTGTAGACGCTGGTTTCGCAAATCCATTGGTAGGCCTTGCGCACGCGGTGAAAATGCGCGTAGGCGTAGCCCAGGATTTCATCGCCCTCTTCGCAGACGAAAAAGGGAAAAAAGGCCTGGGTTTCCTCGATGCGGCGCTCGAATTCGGCGATTGTGGGCGGCTCAGTTTCGAAGGAATAGGGGAAGTGCAGCACGTAGTGGGCGTAAATTTCGGCGAGGGCCGGCGCGTCCGGCCTAGTTGCGTCGCGAACCTGCATGGTGGAAGGCCCCTTTCTTCGCTGTGTTTTTGGGATCAAGCCGACTTTGGCTTGGATAGGCGGCGCTCATCGCGGGGAAACTGGACTTTAGAAGAAGTTCGGCGCTCAAGGAGGCGGATAGGATGAAGAAGCGCAAGGCGAGGAAGCGGGAGCTTCCAAGCGGCGGCAGGACGCCGGTGTTTGAAACCCTGGCCAGCACCGGCGCGCAGGCGCATGAGGCGAGCAGCGGGGTGCAGATTCCCTCTGCCCAGAACATCAAGGACGCGAAGGACTGGGTGGACGAGAAGGAAATGTAGCTTTCTTGCAGGCAGAGTAGCAGGGAAGCGTTTCCCTGTCAAGCCCAAGCCAACGAAAGGGCGGCGCGGCCAAACTTTTTTGTTTGACAGCATCGCCCTTTTGCTCATATAATAGGGATTACCTAGCAGAGGTTGCGGAGGATGCGGTAACCCAAGGGCGAATCGGCGCAAGAAGAGCAAAGAGCGCCGCTTGGGTGAAGGGCGGCTCCGCCGAAGGGTAACACCCCCTTATCAAGGGAGGCCTGCCCTGGGCGCATGGCGCAGAGGCCATGCGACTGCCGCCGTGCACAAAGGATGGGGCTTTCCCCAGGGCGGAGCGCTGTATAGGCCGAGCAGGGGAGGGCTGTGCCCTCTTTCCGTTGCTTTGCCTGATGCACACGCGGCGCCGCTTGGATCAAGAGGCGTCGTTGTTTTTTAGGACTTTGGAGGTGTAAAGCGATGAAAAGAACGGTTTTTACCGGCGCGGCGACCGCGATGGTCACGCCCTTCACGCAGGATGGCCTGAATTTAGAGGCCCTGGACCTGCTCATCGACTACCAGCTGGAGGGAGGCATCGACGCGCTGGTTCTATGCGGGACCACGGGCGAGCCCTCGACCATGACGGTTGAAGAAGAAGCGCGGGTGATTGCCCGCGCGCTCGAAAGGGCAAACGGCCGCGTGCCCGTGATCGCGGGCGCCGGCAGCAACGACACGGCCTTTGCCGTGCACTCGGCCAAGCAGGCCAAAAGCCTCGGGGCGGACGCCCTGCTGCTCGTGACGCCCTATTACAACAAGACCACGCAGGAAGGGCTCGTCCGCCACTACCTGACCATCGCGGATGCGACCGACCTGCCCATCATCCTGTATAACGTGCCCAGCAGGACGGGGCTGAACATCGCCCCGCAGACGATGAAAAGGCTGGCCGAGCACGAAAACATCGTGGGAATCAAAGAAGCGTCGGCCAACATCGAGCAGATCGTCGAGGTCGCGAGGCTCTGCCCAGAGCTAAGCCTGTATTCCGGCAACGACGACCATGTGGTGCCGCTGTTGTCGCTGGGCGGCAAGGGGGTCATCTCGGTGGTTTCAAACGTCGTGCCGCGCCTGATGCACGAGATGGTGCAAAAATGGCTGGAAGGCGACTTGCAAGGCTCGCTCGAGCTGCAGTTTCAGGTCAACCCCCTGGGCAAGGCGCTGTTTTCAGAGGTGAACCCCATCCCGGTCAAGACCGCCTTGCGCGATATGGGCTTTGACGTGGGGCCTTTGCGCCTGCCGCTGATCGACATGCAGGAAGAAACCCGCAAGCTGCTGCTGCAGCGCCTTGCGGAGCTTAAGCTGATTTGATAAGATAGAAAAAACGCTTTTTATGCGCGAAGGAGGCATGGCAGCATGACGAAGATACTGGTCAACGGGGCCCTTGGAAAGATGGGCAGGATGTTGGCCGCCAGCGCCATGGAAACCGAGGGCTTTGAGGTTGTGGCTGGCGTAGACAAATACGCGGCCGGGGCGAAGCTGAGCTTCCCCCTGTTTGAAAGGCTGGCCGATTGCGGCTTGGCTGCTGATGTGCTCATCGACTTTTCGAGGCCCGATGCGCTGGCCGAGCTTTTGCCCTATGCAAAGGCCCAAAAGCTTTCGCTGGTGCTGGCCACCACGGGCTATTCCAAGGAGCAGATGGACGAGGTCCGCGCGGCTGCCAAGGAAATTCCGGTCTTTAAGACCGCTAACATGTCAATTGGCGTAAACGTGCTGCTAAACCTCGCCAAGCGGGCTGCGATCGACCTGAAGGGCTTCGATATCGAGATCATCGAGCGCCACCACAACACCAAGATCGACGCGCCCTCGGGCACGGCGCTGCTCTTTGCAGACGGCATATCGGATGCGCTTCGCGACAGGCCCGAGTATGTCTTCGGGCGCGAAGGGGTGGCCAAGCGCGAAAAGGACGAAATCGGCATTCATGCGGTGCGCGGCGGCACGCTGACCGGCGAGCATGAGATTGACTTCTATGGCAGCGACGAGAGCGTGATTTTAAGCCATCATGCGGCGTCGAGGCGCATCTTCGCAATCGGCGCGCTGCGGGCTGCCGAATTCATCACCGAGAAGGGCCCCGGGCTGTACGACATGCAGGATCTTCTTCTGCAAAACGCGGGCGTGACCCAGGTGCGCGCCGAGGTTGGGCAGAGCCTCGTCACCCTGCCGGACGCTGCAAGGGCTGCGGAAACCTTTTTGAAGATGGCGGAGCTTGGCGTGAATATCGACATGATCGCCCAGGTATCGCCCGGCGGCGTGGCCTTCACCATCGCCGAGCAGGAGGTCGAAAAGGCTGCAGCCGCCTTAAATGGCGCCGAGATCAAGACGGGCCTTGTGAAGCTCACCGCGGCCGGCCTTGGCATGGAAAAGCAGTGCGGCATCGCGGCCGGCATCTTTGGGGAGCTTGCAAGGCTCGGCCTTAAGCCCCTGCTGGTGACGACTTCCGAAATTCAGGTTTCGATTCTGCTCAAGGCAGACGAAGCGGAGCGCGCCGCAAGCGCGCTGCATGAGGCCTACAGGGCATAAAGCCATAAGGAATGGCGGTGTTTAAGAGGGCCGCCGGCCGGGCACAAACCGGCCGGCGGCCCTTCGTTGCTAAATTGCGCCGCTCTTGCGGCCGCTTTGCCCTGAATTTAACACAGCCGCGTTGAATTCGCGCGGGCCTAGGGACTATAATAAGACCTGTCTGGCATTTGCAAGCAAACTCGAGGGGGAAAGATCACTTCATGCAGGTTTTCGCGCAGGATTTAAGGAGCGAGATCGCGCGCAGGCGCACCTTCGCCATTATTTCGCACCCGGACGCGGGCAAGACCACCTTGACCGAAAAGCTCCTGCTCTATGGCGGAGCGATTCGGCTTGCCGGGTCTGTGAAGGCGCGCAAGGCAGAGCGCCACGCGACCTCAGACTGGATGGAAATCGAAAAGCAGCGCGGCATTTCCGTGACCTCTTCGGTGATGCAGTTTGAGTTCGGCGGCTACCACATCAACATCCTCGATACCCCGGGGCACCAGGATTTTTCAGAGGATACCTACCGGACCCTGGTCGCCGCGGACTGCGCCGTGATGCTGATTGACGCGGCAAGGGGCGTGGAGGCGCAGACCATCAAGCTCTTTCAGGTCTGCAGGATGCGCGGCATCCCGATCTTCACCTTCGTCAACAAGATGGACAGGGCGGCGCGCGACCCCTTCGAGCTGATGGAGGAAATCGAGAAGGTTTTGGGGATACGGGCCTGCCCGGTGACCTGGCCCATCGGCACGAACGGGGACTTTCAGGGCGTGTATCACCGCTTTTCAAGGCGGGTGGAGCTGTTTGAGGGCGGCAGGCACGGCAGCACCGAAACCGCGGCGACCTTCGTGGACGAGGGCGGCATGGCTGAAAGGCTGGAGCCCTACTACGTAGAGAAGCTCCGCGAGGATGTCGAGCTGCTCGATATCGCGGGCGATGATTTTGACCTTCAGTCGGTTCGCGAAGGGCGGCTTAGCCCCTTGTTTTTCGGCTCGGCGATGAACAACTTCGGCGTGGAGTCCTTCCTTCGGTATTTTTTGGAGTATTCGCTTCCCCCGCTGCCGAGGCTTTCGGGCGGCGAGGCGATTTTGCCCGAAACCCCGGGCTTTTCGGGCTTCATCTTCAAGATTCAGGCCAATATGAACCCGGCCCACCGCGACCGCGTGGCCTTTTTGCGGATCTGCTCGGGCGTGTTCGAAAAGGGCATGTCGGTCAGGCAGGCGTCAAGCGGCAAGGAGATTCGCCTCGCCCAGCCCCAGGCCTTCATGGCGGACGCGCGCGAGAGCGTTGAAATCGCTTACCCGGGCGACATCATCGGCCTGTTCGACCCGGGGATCTACGCGCTGGGCGATACGCTCTACGCTGGCGAGAGCGTGTCGTACGAGGGCATTCCGCTCTTTGCGCCCGAGCACTTCGCGCGGGTTTCCACGCCCGATTCCCTAAAGCGCAAGCAATTCATCAAGGGGATGACCCAGCTCTCAGAAGAGGGCGCGGTGCAGGTTTTCAGGCGCAAGGGCCTGGGCTTTGAGGAGTTGATCGCGGGCGCCGTGGGCGTCTTGCAGTTTGACGTGTTAAAATACAGGCTAGAGGGCGAATACGGCGCGGAGGTGCGCATTCAGCCCCTTTCGTATTCCGCAGTGCGCTGGGTGGCGGAAGCGCCGGGGCCCATCGAGCGGCTTCGGCTGACCTCGGCCACGCTGCATGCGCTCGATCGCTTCGAAAGGCCGGTGCTGCTCTTTGAAACCGAGTGGCAGATCGTCTGGGCGCTCGAAAATAACCCGGGGCTGAAGCTGAGCTCCATCGCGCAAAACTAAAAGACGGCGACAAAGGCAAGAAAGTAGGGGGACTTCTTTTGATTCGAGAGGATATTCGCAATATCGCGATCATCGCGCACGTAGACCACGGCAAGACCACCTTGGTCGATGAGATGCTCAAGCAATCGGGCATTTTTCGCGAAAACCAGCAGGTGGCAGAGCGCGTGATGGATTCCGGCGACATCGAGCGCGAGCGCGGCATCACGATTCTGGCCAAGAACACGGCGATCAGCTACAAGGGCACGAAGATCAACATCATCGACACCCCGGGCCACGCGGACTTCGGCGGCGAGGTCGAGCGCGTGCTCAAGATGGTCAGCGGCGTGATTTTGCTGGTTGACGCCTTCGAGGGCCCGATGCCGCAGACGCGCTTCGTGCTTCGCAAGGCGCTGGAGCTTGGGCATAAGGCAATCGTCTGCATCAACAAGATCGACAGGCAGGACGCGAGGCCCCTGGAGGTCATGGATGAGTGCATCGATCTGCTGATAGACCTGGAGGCGAGCGATGAGCAGCTCGATTGCCCCTTCCTCTACGCCTCCGCGCGAAAAGGGGTTTGCTCCACCGAACCCAATGGGGAAGGCAGCGACCTGCAGCCGCTTTTTGAGGCGATTCTGCAGTATGTTCCGGCGCCGGAAGGCGAGGACGAGGGCCCGCTGCAGCTGCTCATTTCGACCATTGACTACAACGACTATGTGGGGCGCATCGGCATCGGCCGGGTGGAGCGCGGCTCCATCCGCAAGAACATGGGCGTGGTCAAGGCTGCCTTCGGGAGCGAGGCGCCGCCCAGCAACGAGAAGGTCAGCGCGCTGTTCGCCTTTGACGGCCTGGAGCGCGTGCCGGTCGAAGAGGCCCGCATGGGCGATATCGTGGCGGTTTCCGGTATGGAGGAAATCTCGATCGGCGATACGCTCTGCGATCCTCAAAGCGTGAAGCCCTTGCCCTTTGTGCGCATCTCGGAGCCGACCATGGCCGTGACCTTCTCGGTCAACGACTCGCCCTTCGCGGGGCGCGAGGGCAAGTACGTGACCTCGCGCCACCTGCGCGCGCGGCTCATGCGCGAATTGCAGACCGACGTGTCTTTGCGGGTGGAGGACGGCTCCACCACCGACCAATTCCGCGTTTCGGGGCGCGGTGAATTGCATTTGACGGTGCTGATCGAGACCATGCGCCGCCAGGGCTATGAATTTCAGGTTTCAAAGCCCGAGGTGCTCTTCCGCGAGATCGACGGCCAGCGCTCAGAGCCCATGGAAAGGCTCGTGGTGGACGTACCCGAAGAGAGCGTGGGCACGGTGATCGAGAAGCTCGGCCGCAGAAAGGGCCAGATGCTCGACATGAGCGGCCAGGGCCGCGTCCGCATGAGCTTTTCGGTGCCCGCAAGGGGGCTTTTTGGCTATAGATCCGAGTTTTTGACCGATACGCGGGGCGAGGGCATCATGTCGTCGATCTTCGATGGCTACGAGCCCTATAAGGGCGAGATTCCCCTGCGCAACTTCGGCTCCCTGGTGGCGTTTGAAACGGGAACGGCCCTCACCTACGGCCTGTTCTATGCCCAGGAACGCGGCGAGCTCTTCGTCGTGCCGGGCGACGAGGTTTACGCCGGCATGGTCGTTGGCCAAAACCTCCGCCAGGGCGATATTGAGCTCAACGTCTGCAGGGCCAAGCACTTGACCTCGATCCGCAACTCCGCGGCAGCAGAGGACGCGATGCGCTTGAAGCCCGTGCGCGCGATGACGCTCGAAAAGGCGCTGGAGTTCATCTCAGACGACGAGCTGGTCGAGATCACGCCCCTGCACATTCGGATGCGGAAGCGCATCCTGGATGCGACCGCGCGGATGCGCGCCGGGCGCAGAAACGGCTAAACCCGTTGGGGAACGGCTTAAAAAGGCGGCTTAGGCCGCCGTTTGTGCTGCGTAGGGCCCGAAGAAAATCTTGCAAAGCGAAAAGAACATGATTGTAAAAAGATGCGATTTGCTGTAGAATGTGTCTGTTCACGGAAGGTTTTTCGTGGGCAAAGCGATTTTAGGAGGGGAAAAGACCGATGGAAAGCTTCTTTAAGCTCAAGGCAAACGGTACCAAGGCCTCGACAGAGATCCTCGCTGGCCTCACGACCTTCTTCGCGATGGCCTACATCCTGTTCGTCAACCCCAGCGTCCTATCCCAAACGGGGATTCCCGCGGGCGCGGTCTTCCTGGCGACGGTGTTCGCCGCCGCTGCCGGCACGCTGGTGATGGGCCTTTTCGCGAACGTGCCCTATGCCCAGGCCCCCGGCATGGGCCTGAACGCCTTCTTCACCTACACGGTGTGCTTTGCGCTGGGCTTTCCGTGGCAGCAGGCGCTGGCGATGGTCTTCCTTTGCGGCATCATCAACGTGATCATCACCGTCACCAAACTGCGCAAGGCGCTGATTAAGGCGATCCCCTCGAGCCTGCAAAACGCGATCGGCGGCGGCATCGGCGTGTTCATCGCCTATATCGGCTTGCTGAACGCCAACCTCTTGAATTTCGACGCGGGGGTCCCCTCGATCGCGACCTTCAACAGCCCCGCGCTGGTCTTCGCGGTGGTTTCCCTCCTTTTGATGGTGGTTTTGGTCATCCTGAAGGTACCCGGCGCGATCTTCATCTCGATCGTCGTTTCGACCCTCATCGGCATCCCCTTTGGGGCGGTGAATTTAAGCTCGATCAGCTTTGCCGGCGTCGAGAATTCCTTTGCGGAGCTTGGCACGACCTTCGGCGCCGCCTTTGGATCAGCCGGGATGGGCTCGCTCTTTGCAGACAGCGCGAAGATTCCCCTCGTGCTCATGACGATTTTCGCCTTCAGCCTGTCTGACACCTTCGATACCATCGGCACCTTCATCGGCACGGGCCGCCGCACGGGCATCTTCAACGCGGAAGACGAGCGCGCGCTCGAAAACTCCTCGGGCTTTAAGTCCAAGATGGATAAGGCCCTGTTCGCGGACTCGGTCGCCACCTCGATCGGCGCGGTGTTTGGCACCTCGAACACCACGACCTATGTCGAAAGCGCGGCTGGCATCGCCGTGGGCGGCCGCACGGGCCTAACCTCGGTGGTCACGGCCGCGATGTTCCTTTTGAGCATCGTTTTGGCCCCCATCATCGGCATTGTGCCCTCGCAGGCGACGGCCCCCGCGCTCATCATCGTGGGCGTGATGATGGTTTCCGCCTTTGCAGACATCAAGTGGTCAGAACTTGAGGAAGCGCTGCCCGCCTTCTTTGCGGGGATATTCATGGCGCTGTGCTACTCGATTTCCTACGGCATTGCAGCGGGCTTCATCTTCTATTGCCTGGTGAAGGTCCTGAAGGGGCAGGCCAAGGATGTGCACCCGGTGCTTTGGGTGGTGACTGCGCTGTTCCTGCTCAATTTCATCATCCTCGCGGTGATTTAAGGCCGCCGCGCCTTGCGCTGAAAAGGGGGGCCGTTCCATGGAACGGCCCCCCCTTTTATCATTTTTTACATGGAAAATAGGATTTGGGAGCTTGAGATGCTGTGAAAATCGTGTTAAGATAAAAACAGAGTGATTTTTCCATGGAAAGGGGCAGCAAGGATGAAAAAACAGGAGGGGGGGGGGTATTATTTTAGAGCAGTTTTAGCTCTCTGCGCTATTTTATTGCTGCAGTCCATCCTTCCGTTGCCTATCGCCCGCGCGGCTGAGGAGTCGA
>JAITTC010000015.1 GCA_031287285.1 Christensenellaceae bacterium | reverse complement strand
AGCGCAGAAGGCTTGGTTTGCGGCGGCGTAGCGCATGAGTAGGGCTAGTCGGCGGCCCGAAAAGCGCTTCTTCCGTCATTGCGAGGAGCGTAAGCGACGCGGCAATCGCAATGACGAAGACAGGCCCGAACGCGGCGGGTTAGCAGGGGGCCAGTCGGCAGAGCAGAAGGCTTGGCGCGCGGCGGCGCGGCGGGTTAGCAGGGCCAGTCGGCAACCCAAAGACCGCAGCTGCAGCAGTGCGGCAGCCTAGAAGCGAACCACGATTTTTTTGCGGCTTGGGCGGTGCTCCTCCATGATCTTAAAGGCGTCGAGCACCTCCTCAAAGGGGATCACATCGGAGATGAAGTCCGCGGGATTCAGCACGCCAAGGGCGATCCAGGCCATCACCTGGCTGTGGGCCGCCGCCTCGTCGGTCTTCACCGGCCATTGCAGGAAGTCGAGCGTCCAATTATAGGGCGCGGCGCCCCAGTCAAGATGCATCTCGTTGCTGGCGGGCACGCCATAGACGCAGACCTTGCCGTGGTCTGCAAGGAGCCCCATCGCCTGCCCGATGATCCCCGGCTGGCCGGCCGCGTCGATCGCGAAATCGACGCCATTTGGGCAGATGGCGCGAAGCTCCATGGCGATGCTCTGCGTTTTGTTGTTGAAGGCGTAATCGGCGCCCAGCGAGAGGGCGGCCTGCGCCTTTTCGTCGGAATTCGCGACGGCGATCACGGGAGATAGGCCAAGGAGCTTCGCGTAGCGCACGAAACAGAGCCCCACCGGCCCCATGCCAAAGACGGCGACGCTCTTGTTGGCGACGCAGCCGAAGCGCCCCATGGCGCTGAGCACCTCGCGGAAGGTGATGAGCATCGCGCCGTCGACGTCGCTCAGCGGATCGCCGGGCTTCAGCGCTGTTTGGCCGTAGGCGCTGAGCGAGAAGCCCGGGGTTCCCTGGCCGTGGAGCCTGTAGCCCTCGGCGTCGCCAACCAGGGCGTATTCGGCAAAGGCGCCGAAGCCGCCGTAATATTCGCCGTACTTCCCTTCGATGTAGGGTAAAACCACGCGGTCGCCGCGGTGAAGAGAGATACAGCCGGGGCCGAGCTGCACCACCTCGCCAAAGCCCTCGTGCCCGAGGATGGCGGGGTAAGTATTGAAGTTCTTGAGCTCGCCGTGGATGATCTTCATATCGGTGCCGCAGACGCCGCAGCTCTTCATCTTCACCAGCGCCTGGCAGAGGCCGGGCTTTGGGATGGGGAGCTCCTTCACGGCGAGCTTGCCCGGGGATTCGACGATTAAGGCCTTCATGGGCGGCCCTCCTTCGCTTTTTTGAGCTAAAGGTAGCACAAAAACAAGGGAAATGCAAAGGCCCGGGTTGTATCCCGGGCCTTGATCTTGCTTTTATGGCTTTATAACGCGCTTTATTCGGCGGGGGAGGCGACCAGGAAGACGTTCGCTTTGAAGTCCGGGTCGAAGCGGTTGCTCCAGTTGTAATACAGCCTCTCAAACGAGAGAAGATAGTAGCCGTCCTGGTTGTGGTCGGTGGTGTCGTAAGGATCGGCCAGAATGAGCACATCGTCTGCGGTGGTGTCGCTGCCCATCGTGTCGTAGCCGATGATGACCTGCCAGTGGCCGCCCCAATCATCCCAGCCCAGGAGGATGGGCTTGCCCTGCTGTAAAAGGTCGAGGATCATGCCCGCTTCGACGAGCGTGGGATCCTCAAGGTCGTAGGTGCTGTAGAGATCCCAGCCGCCAAGGCCTTCGAAGATATTCATCATCTGGCGAAGGTTCGTCGCGCCCGGCTCGTCCTTGCCGCGCAGGGCCACGAGGTCCATCTCGTTCCTATCCTCACGCTTGCCGTACCATTCCAGCACCATCAGCGCGGCGGTCGGGCCGCAAGTCCATTCCGTCGCCTGCTGGATGGTCTTGAACCCTTCCAGGATCGTCAGCGTCCCGCCCGATTTCATCGCGTAGAAGTCGGGGTGCTTGTAGTAAGGGGAGCCCTGCACGTCAGCCTCGCGCTCTACGCCGGCAGCGCCGTCGATCTCCAGCCGATCGCCGTAGGGGATCTTCCCGTCGTCGCTAAAGACCGCGGAGTCCTCCACAGCGGCGGGTTCTTCCGTGGCGGCGGGTTCTTCCGTGGCGGCGAGTTCTTCCGTAGCGCTGGGCGCGCTCGCGCTAGCTGGCGGCTCAGTCTCTGTGACGGAGGGAACGCTCGGCGCGCAGGCGCTGAGCGCAAGCGGGAGCAGCAGAAGCAGAGAGGCGATGAAGCAAACCGTTTTTTTCATGGACCAACTGCACCTTTCCGTTGCACGAACTCACGATGCGTTGCAACGGGATCAAGTATAATCATGCAGGGGCCCTTCGTCATGAAGATTGCTTTAATTTCGAGTTAAGCACGGGAAGCGAGGGATTCATCGCCCCAAGAGCCTCGTCTTTCGAGTATTTTTATTCGCTGAGCTGGCGAAGGATGGCGGAAACGAGGTCTTCGGCCTCCGCCTGCCTTTCGGCGGAGGCGCCGGCATAGAATTTGACCAGCGGCTCGGTGCCGGAGGGGCGCACGCAGGCCCAGGCGCCCTCCATCTCGTAATAGAGCACGTCGGAGGGCGGCATATCCAGCCTTTCTTCCGTTTGATCGCTTTGGCCGCTGCCGTTTTGAAGGCGAAGGCCGCTGAAATAGTCGCGGCTGGCCAAAACGGCCCGGCCGCCGAGCACCTTGGGCGGATTCGCCCGAAGGGCTGCCATGATTTCTGCCACGGTCTTTTCGCCCGGCTTTAATTCCCTAGAAACCGTTTTTTCGGCGAAGCAGCCATATTCCGCATAGAGCGCCTGCAGGCCCTCCCAAAGGCTGAGGCCCTTTTCTGCGAAGGAAGCCGCGGCTTCCGCAAGCAAAAGGGCCGCGGCCACCGCGTCCTTATCGCGGACGAAGGAGCCCGCCAGGTAGCCATAGCTTTCTTCAAAGCCGAAGAGGAACTGAAACTCGCCGCTTTGCTCGAACTCCTCGATCTTTTCGGCGATGAACTTAAAGCCCGTCAGCACTTCAAAGACCCTCGCGCCGTAGCGAGCCGCGATCTTCCCCGGCATCTTGGTTGAAACGAGGGATTGAACCACCGCGCCGTTCGCCGGCAGGGCTCCCGCTGCCTTGCGGGAAGAGAGGATGTGGTTTAAGAGCAGGCAGCCGATCTGGTTGCCCGTGAGCACGTGGAAGCGCCCCTGTTTATCCTGCGCGAGGCAGCCCAGGCGGTCCGCGTCCGGGTCGGTGGCAAGAACGAGCTTTGCGCCCACTTCCTCGGCGAGCTTTCGCGCCAGCGCGTAGGCCTCGAGCTTTTCTGGGTTCGGGGCCGCGCCAACCGTCGAAAAGTCGGGGTCCGGGTTTTCTTGCTCGGGCACGACGTGGACTTTCGTAAAGCCCATTTCGCCCAAAACGCGGCGCAGGGGGACGTTGCCCGTGCCGTTGAGCGGCGAATACACGATGGGAAGCGCCGCGCCCATCCGCCTGCAGAGATCGGGCGAAAGGCTCAGGGCCTTCACCCTCTCTGCGTAGGCGTCTTCGACCTCCCCGCCGATGTAGGAAAGAAGGCCCTCTTCCTCGGCTTGTTTTAAATCCACGCTCTTGCTTTCGCCGTAGGGGCGGCCCTCGATTGCGCGGAAGATGGCCTCGGCCTTCTCGGGCGGCAGCTGGCCGCCGTCGCGCCCGTAGACCTTGTAGCCGTTGTATTCCTTGGGGTTATGGCTCGCGGTGATGACCACGCCAGCGGCGCAATGAAGCTGGCGCACCGCGAACGAGAGCAGCGGCACCGGCGCTAGATGGGGGAACAAAAAGGCGCGGATGCCGTTGCCGCAGAGCACCCGGGCCGTTTCCTCGGCAAAAAGCTGCGAAAAACGCCTGGAATCATAGGCGATGGCCACGCCTGGCCCCGCCTCATCGCCCGCAAGGAGGCAATCGGCCAGGCCCTGCGTCGCGCGGCGCACCACATAGGCATTCATGCGCGCGGGGCCAAAGCCGAGCCTGCCGCGCATGCCGGCCGTGCCAAAGCGCAGGCTCTCGCCAAAGCGCGAGCGGATTTCGGCCTCGTCTTTCGCGATGGCCAGAAGCTCTTTTTTTAGGTCCATATCGGCCGCGAATTCGCGCAGCCATCTTTCGTATTCACGCCTGGGTTCTTGCATGAAAAACCACCTTTTGCCCCTGGCAGCCTTTGAAGAGCGGGGCTTTTTTAACTTTCTTCCAAAAGGGATTGCAGATCGCCCAAATGCTTTTTCTCTTCGCGGATGATCTCCTTAAGCAGGGCAGTCAGCGCGGGCTCTTCGGTGTTTAACCCGATCTCTTGGTAGAACAGGATGGAGTCCTTTTCGCTTTGGATCGCGTGCAGGAGGATATCCCTTACGGTATTTAGGCTAGAACTCATCATCCGGGCCATGACGCCGCCCGGGAAGACGACCTCCGCGGCGACGGCCGAAAGAAAGGCGCTGCTCTCGGCGCTGTAAGCGCCCCGCGCGGGCGAATTTTCCTGCTTTTTGGGCAAAAGATCCAAGAGTGCCTCGAAGGCCGCGGCATGATCCCCTTCTTGCGCTTCCAGCATCTTTAAAAGTTTCACCAGATTGCCTTCCTTGCATACGCCGCGCGCCATCCGGTAGAATTGCGCCCCCTTTTTTTCGATTTTTATGGCGATTTGAACGGCCTGCTCGTCCGTAAAGCTGCGAATGGCCATGAAATTCCCCTTCTTTCTGCCGATGCGCCCTCCAAGCGGGCTCGCAAAGGCGAGCGCCTTGGGGGCTGGCTGAATAATATGGTACTGAATGGCGCGCGAAAAATCAAGTGGCGGCATATCATACAGCGGGGGAAGGCGAGGGCCTGCCCCAAACGACCACCCTTCAGAGGAAAGGAGGAATAAAACCATGGAACTACATCGCCACCCCTTTGGCTGCGGCTGCGCGCAGTGCGCCTGCGGCAAGCAGGAAGCGCCCAGCCGGCAGGTGAATATCCTGGCCAACCAGGTGCTGGATAGCTTCCCCTGCGGCGGTCAGGGCCTGCGCGCGCAGCTGGAGGCCGGAAGCTTCCGGCCAGGCTGCAGCTGCTCTTTGCTGAGCGGCTCGCCCTGCGGCCGCGTGGAGCTCGAGAAGCCCTGCTTGGAGCAAGGGCCCCGGGGCTGCCATTTTTCAGCCACGCTGAAAATTCCCTATACCATACAGCTGATGGTGGACGGCTGCCGCGAGGCGGTCGTGGCCCTTTTATGCATCCCCGTCAGCGGCGTGCTCCGCGCGCGCTGCGAGTCGGTTACGGAGTACATCGCAGGCGCGCACGTGCAGCCGCTCTCCATCGCCTGGGGGCCGCGCTGCCCGGAACTTTGCTTCAACTTTAAGGCGGAGATCTACGCGGCCGCGCTGCGGGTTTTAAGCGTAGACGCGGCTTCACCCAAGCTTTCACGGGATTGCGAAGCTTTCTTCGCCAAGCCGCTCTACCCGGCATTCCCCGCGGGCTTTGAGCCTTACGCGCCCTACCAATAGGCAAGGGGAAAGCCATTGCGCCGCGCCTTTATTTAAGGCGCGGCGCTTTTTGCGGCCCATAGGCGCAGGCCTTGGCGCGCTCGCTGCGCTCGCGCGCGCGCCTGAGGGCGGACGCCGCGCTTCGCGCGGCTGCCCGGCAAGAAGGCCCGGGCTTCAGACCTTTGGTCTGGCCCGGCGCCTTTTCTTGCCGGTTCCCTGGGGCTTCGGTCCCAGGGTCCGCCCCCCGAGCCGTCATTCGAGCGCCTTCGCTGAGCCCGGGCGCTGCCTCGCCCCGGCTGCGCTTGCTCTCACGGCCGCAGCGGCTCGGTTTTAGGCCCACCGACTGCGCTTTACCTGCAGGCATAAAAAAACCACGCGGCGCCGCGGCGAAAAGCGAGCGTGAGGATTCCTATCCTCTCGCGAGGGCACCCCAAACAAGCCCATCGTTTTTTGGCCGACGGCCTTTCGCCGCGAAGGATTCCATGCTAAAATCGGAATGAAAAGCAAGAGGGAGGCGGCGTGAATGCCCCTGTATGTGGCGGCGACACCAATCGGCAATTTGGGGGACGCCAGCGAGCGTTTAAAGCGCACGCTGGAGGGCTGCGAGATCGTTCTTTGCGAGGATACCCGCGTGACGCAAAAGCTTTACGCCGCGTTTCAGCTCAAAAAGCCAAGGCTTTTATCATCGCATCAATACAACGAGGAAGGCCGCGCGGCGCAGGTGGCGGCGGAGATGATCGAAAAGGGCTGTGATGTGGCCCTGGTGACCGACGCCGGCACGCCCGGCATTTCAGACCCAGGCTATGCCGTGGTGCGCGCGGCAGCCCTGGCAGGGATCGAGATTTTGCCGGTGCCGGGCCCGTCTGCGGTGACTGCCTTGCTCTCGATTTGCGGCTTTGAGGTTCAATCCTATGCTTTTTTCGGCTTTTTGCCCCGCAAGGGGAAGGAGCGGGACGAGGCCTTTGCGCAACTCGCGAATTCCGGCGTTTCGGTGGCCGTCGTGTACGAATCGCCGCACCGCGTCAAGGCGCTTTTAAGGGATATCGAGGCCTTTTTGCCCGGCGCGCCGCTTTGCCTGAGCTGTGATTTGACGAAATTGCACGAAAAGACGCTGCGCGGTAAAGCGCCGGAGCTTTTGCGCGCGCTTGACGAAAACCCGTCGGCCGAAAAGGGCGAGTACGCGCTGGCGATCGACTTAAAAGGGGTAAAAAAGCCTCAAAAAATCGAGGAAAGGCCCTCCGCCCGGGCGATGCTTCTCGATTTTGCGCTGTTGGGCTTAAGCGCGCGGGAGGCGGTCGCCAGGCTTGCCGCGCAGCCCGGCTATTCGCGCAACGAGGCCTACGCGGCCTCGCTGGAAATCGCGCCGCTGCTGAAGAGGATCGAGGAGGAGGAGGCTTAGGCTCGCTTTTTGGATTGCCGTTCGCGCGCGTTAAAAAGGGTGATAACCGCAGCGAGGAAGAAGGCGGCGCACGCGCCTAGCCTCATAGCCGGTTGACTGGCTCGAAGCGCGATTTGGAAAAAAGGAGCCTTCCTGCCGCCCCTGCGCCATGGGGGCGGCATGAAGGTAAAATGCTACCAATTGGTTGAACTGGCTGATTTTTTTAGACTGCAGTTGTTGTATACAAGGGAGAAGTATGCTAAAATTTAATGGTCTGCGCATGAGATTTAAGGCATGCGCATCGGCCCACGGGGGCCTCATGACAGGGGGAGGAAGAGCGCGTTGCTTTTAAAGACCTTCAGCGGCGGCATTCATCCGCTGCAAAAGATTCATCACGGCAAGGGCTTGAGCGAGCACCTGGCCATCACGAAGCCGGAAGCGCCTAAAGTGGTGAAGCTGCCGATGGCGCAGCACATCGGCGCGCCCTGCAGGCCGCTGGTTGTGGCCGGGGATCGCGTTTTACGCGGCCAGCTGATCGGCGAGACCGGGGGATTCGTTTCCGCGCCGGTGCACGCCTCGGTTTCCGGCACGGTTCTGTCGGTTCAGCCAGAGAGGGTTGTAGGCGGGCAGACGCCGCTGACCGTGACCATTGAAAATGACTTCCAAAACGAAACGGTAGAGTTCAGCCCCGCCGACCCGGCCGCGCTTTCGCGCGAGGAGCTCTTAAAAAGGGTCGCCGCGGCGGGCATCGCGGGCATGGGCGGCGCCGCCTTCCCGCTGCATGTGAAGCTTTCGCCCCCGGAGGGCACGAAGATCGACTATCTCCTCTTAAACGGCGCGGAATGCGAGCCCTATTTAACGGCAGACCACCGCATGATGCTCGAAAGGGGCGAAACGATTTTAAAGGGCGTCTCGATTTTGCAGCGGATTTTGGGCGCGGGCGAAGCGATCATCGGCATAGAGGCCAACAAGCCGGACGCCATCGCAAACCTCGAAAAACTCAGCCGGGGGAGCGGGATTAAGATCCAGCCCCTTCGCGTGAAATACCCCCAGGGTTCAGAAAAGCAGATCATCCAGAGCCTGACCGGCAGGCAGGTGCCCTCCGGCAAGCTGCCTGCCGCCGTTGGCTGCGTGGTGGTCAACGTATCGACCGCGCATGCGGTCTATGAGGCGGTGGCGTTGGGCAAGCCGGTGATCGACAGGGTCGTGACGGTCACGGGCGAGGGGATACAAAGCCCGGCGAACCTCGAGCTGCCCATCGGCACGAAGGTTTCCCATCTGATCGCCTGCTGCGGCGGCCTGAAGAGCGAAACCGCGCGCCTCATCAGCGGCGGGCCGATGATGGGGATCGCCATTTTCAGCGAGGATGTGCCCATCGTGAAGGGCTCTTCGGGCATTCTGGCGCTGCAGCACGGCAGCGAGGACCCTTACGGCGAAGGCCCTTGCATCCACTGTGGGCGCTGCGTGAGGGGCTGCCCCATTCATCTGCAGCCCTATGAGCTCTATAGTGATATGCTTCGGAAGGACTGGGCAGCCGCCGGAAAGCACGGCGCGCTCGATTGCGTGGAGTGCGGATCCTGCACTTACGCCTGCCCGGCCAAGCGCGAGGTGACCTCGGCGATTCGCGTGGCCAAGCGCCGGGTGCAAGCCTTGCAACGCAAATAAGCCAACGGGGGAGCGCGAGAAAGGCCTTTTTGGCGGCCCTTGCGCCGGCCTGGATCCTGCTTGGCAGCGCATGCGCGAAGAGCATGCCGGAGGGTACCGCTTGCGGCATCGCGAAGGGCGCCGGGTTTTATTTGAAGGCGGCGGATGAGCCGCTGCTAAAGGAAGTCATGAAGCTTTAGGGAATCGGCGAATTCGCGCAAAAGCTCGCGGAAGGCTGCCGCGTTTGGGAAGCCGAAACAGCGGGCGGCAAGATCGTGAGGCTTTCGAACATCCCTTGGCGCGAGCGGCTCGTCTATCGGGTGCTGAAACCTCCGGGCAAGCGCTTCTCGCGCAGCCGATGATCGAGCTTGCCTGCTCGGAGCTTGAGGATGACCGCCGCCGCGACGCCCCGGGGTTTGCCGGCAGAGAGTGTAGGCACCTGCGCGAAAGCAGGCCTTGGCTTCGGCGTGCCGTTTGACCCAGCCCCTAAAAACCTCGCCGAATGGGATGCGGCGGGCGAAAATCTTGAGCGTTCACGGCGTATTTACGCCATAATCACCTAAAAAGAGCTCGACGAGCCATGAAGGTAAGGGAGGAACCCTGAATGCCAACGAACCTAAGCGTTTCGCTTTCGCCCCATGTGCGGGGGGAGGCCACTACGCAGGGCATCATGCTGCGGGTCCTCATCGCGCTGCTGCCGGCCGCGCTGATGGGGGTCTATGTCTTCGGCGGGCAGGCGCTGTGGACCTTGATTTTATCGACGGCTTCCGCTGTTTTGGCAGAAGCCCTGACGCAGCGGCTTTTAAAGAAGCCCGTTACCGCCTTCCGCGACGGTTCCGCGGCCGTGACCGGTCTGCTTTTGGGCCTTTGCCTGCCGCCCGCCGCGCCCTGGTACCTGGCGGTGGTGGGATCCGCCTTCGCGGTCGTCATCGCAAAGCAGGTCTTCGGCGGCCTGGGTTCGAACTTCGTCAATCCGGCGCTCGCTGGCCGCGCCTTCCTGCTGGCCTGCTGGCCAGCCGCGATGACGACCTACATCGGCATCGACGGCCAGACCAGCGCCACGCCCCTGGCCTATTTGCAGTCCCCGGCGGATCTTGCCGCATCCTTTGGCGAAAATTGGCGGCTGGATGCCTTCCTTGGGCGAATTCCGGGCACCATCGGCGAGGTTTCCACGGTTGCCCTGCTGCTGGGTGCCGCGTTTTTGCTCGTTAGCAAGGTCATCGACTGGCGCATTCCGCTGAGCTACCTCCTTTCCCTCGGGCTTTTGAGCGCGATTGCGGGCGTTGAGCTTTCGGCGAGCCTGCTGCTTGGCGGCGTGGTGCTGGGCGCCTTCTTCATGGCGACCGACTATGTGACCTCGCCTGCCTCCAACTGGGGCAAGATCGTCTTTGCCCTGGGCTGCGGCGCGGTCAATTTCGTGATCCGGCAGTGGGGTGCCTATCCGGAGGGGGTTACTTACGCCATCCTCTTAATGAATGTTTGCTCGCCGCTGATCGAGCGCGCGACCAGGCCGAAGAAGTACGGGGAGGTGAAAGCTCGTGCGTGAAATGGCGAACGTTACCCTAAGGCTTTTGCTCATCATGGTCGTGGCCGCCATATTGCTGGGCTTCACCTCCACTTTGACCAATGCGCCAATTGCCGCGCAGGAGGCCGAGAACAAGACCGAGATGCGCAAGGCGGTGCTCGAGGGCGCGGCTGAGTTCGAGGATTTGAACCTATCTTCCGGCCAGATTCAGGCCGTGTACCTGGGCAAGGGCGCGGCTGGGGAAGAGATCGGCTATGTTTTTGAGCTGAGCGCTTCCGGTTTTGGCGGCCCGATCGGCATGAGCGTCGGGGTGAAGGAGGGTCTCATCAGCGGCGTGCGCATCGCCTCGCATTCAGAAACGCCGGGCCTTGGCGCCAACGCTGTAGCCCCGGGCTTTTTGGGCCAATACGAGGGCAAGGGCGGGGCGCTCAGCGTCAGTAAGGCGGGCAGCCCGGGCGAAAGCGAAGTTCTGGCCATCACAGCAGCGACCATCACCTCAAGGGCCGTCACCGATGGCATCAACGAAGCGCTGGGCTATTACGAAGCGCAGCTGAAGTCAAGGGAGGGATTTTAGTGGACGTTCAAAAGGCATTGCTCAACGGCGTGATCACCGAAAACCCGACCTTTCGCCTGGTTCTTGGCATGTGCCCGACCCTGGCCGTGACCACCGCCGCAGGAAACGGGCTGGCGATGGGGCTTGCGACCACGGCGGTGCTCGTGGGCTCGAATTTTTTGATTTCGCTGCTGCGGAACTTCATCCCCTCAAAGGTCAGGATCCCCGCCTACATCGTGGTCATCGCCACGCTGGTGACGGTGGTCGATCTGCTGATGAAGGCCTATCTGCCCGCTCTTTCGAGCGCGCTGGGGCTTTACATCCCCCTGATCGTGGTCAACTGCATCATCTTCGCCAGGGCCGAGTCCTTCGCGAGCAAGAATCCGCCGCTGGAGTCGGTGCTCGATGGGATCGGGATCGGGATCGGCTTTACGCTGGCCCTCATCCTGCTGGCCTCGGTGCGCGAGCTGCTGGGCGCGGGGAGCATCTTTGGTGTGAACATCCTGGGGCCGGATTACCCAAAGGCGCTGATCTTCGTGATGGCGCCTGGCGGCTTCTTCAGCCTGGGGCTGCTTCTGGCTGCCGTGAACCGCTTCCTCGACTATTTGCACAGGCGGACGGGAGGGCTGATCTAAATTGGGCGAAAATCTCTTCATCATCCTGCTGGGCTCCATTCTGGTCAATAACTTCATCATGTCGCGCTTCCTCGGCATATGCCCCTTTCTGGGCGTTTCTCGCAGGGTCGAAACCGCGGTGGGCATGAGCCTGGCCGTCACCTTCGTCATGGCGCTGGCTTCCCTCATCACCTACCTGATGCAGGTTTACCTGCTCGACGCTCTGGGCCTTGGCTATTTGCAGACCATCGTGTTCATTCTGGTCATCGCGGTGCTGGTGCAGCTGGTTGAGATGGCGATCGGCAAGTTCAGCCCCTCGCTGTATCGGGCACTTGGCGTATACCTGCCGCTCATCACCACCAACTGCGCGGTGCTGGGCGCCGCGATCCTCAACATCACCGAGGGTTACTCCCTGCTGGGTTCCGTGGTCAACGGCACAGGCTCCGCGCTGGGCTTCGGTTTGGCCATTATCCTGTTTGCGGGCGTGCGCGAGCGCCTGGAGGATGCCGACATCCCCGAGGTTTTTAAGGGCGTGCCGTCCACGCTCATCGCGGCCGGGCTCATGTCGCTTGCCTTTCTTGGCTTCCAAGGCCTGATTTGAAGGGGAGGGAAAGAAAATGCTTGAAATCATCATTCCCCTGGCGCTCCTTGGCGGCCTTGGGCTGCTCTTCGGGGCCGGGCTTGCCTTCGCGGGCCAGAAGCTCGCCGTAGAAACCGATCCGCGCGTGGAAGAAGTGCGCGCCTGCCTGCCCGGCGCGGGCTGCGGCGCCTGCGGCTACCCGGGCTGCGACGGCTACGCTTCGGCCGTGGTGCTCGAGGGCGCCGCGACGAATCTTTGCCCGGTAGGCGGGGTGGCGGTCGCCAACGCGGTGGCCGAAATCATGGGCTCCGCCCCGAATACCGACGTGGTGCGCATGGTGGCGACGGTGCTCTGCCGGGGCGATAACGACCACTGCAAGGCGGCCTACGTTTATGAGGGCCTGCGCGAGTGCCAGGCGGCCGTTCTGGCTTCGGGCGGCGAAAAAGCCTGCCCCCATGCCTGCATCGGCTATGGCAGCTGCCAAAGGGTTTGCGAATTTGGCGCCATCACGGTCGAAAACGGCCTCGTGCGCATCGATTACGAAAAATGCATGGGCTGCAGGAAGTGCATGGCCGTTTGCCCAAAGGATGTCATTCGCCTGGAGCTGGCCGAAAAGCTTTCGATTCTGCGCTGCCGCGCCGCGGAGAGCGGCCGCGACGTGCGCGATGTTTGCTCTGCGGGCTGCATCAGCTGCGGGCGCTGCGGCGAAGTCTGCAAGTTCGGCGCCATCGAAATGGTCAATAATCTGCCGCGGATCGATATGGAAAAGTGCGTGGGCTGCCTGGAATGCGTGCGCGTCTGCCCCACAAGGGCCATGGACGGCGATCTTTCCAAGCGCAAGCGCGCCAGCATCGACTATAGCGCCTGCGTGGGCTGCACGCTCTGCAAGCGCAGCTGCCAGTTTGACGCAATCGAGGGGGAACTGCGCAAGGCCCACTTCGTGATGCCCGAAAAGTGCGTGGGCTGCGGCGCTTGCGCCGAGAAATGCCCAAGAAAGTGCATCAAAATCGTGCAAGGGCAGTCAGTTGCCTAAGCCTTTATAAAAAGCAAAAGCGCCCAAGCGAATTTGGGCGCTTCTTTTTTGCAAAGAAAACCGGCCAGGCAACTTTGCCCGGCCGGTGGTTCGTTTGATTTTATGAAGATAAGGCGCAGATTGCCGCCTGCAGGGGGGAGGCCTAGGCGCCTTAGACCTGCACCTTGATCACGATCTTCTTGATCGGGGCGGGGGCGCCGGCCATCACCTGCGGCATGTGCGCTTCCTCGGGGGAAACGATGGCGAATTCGCCCTCCTTCAGGAGGATATAGCTGGCCTCCTTGGGGGTTTTGTAGAAGGCGAGATCCGCTTCCGGCTTGTAGGGCTCGTCGATCTCCAGATCAGCCTTCGGGGCCACGCCGAAGTATTCCTGGCCGTCAGCCATGAACTGAATATCGAAGAAGCGGTCGTGGGTTTCGAACCTGGCCTCCTCGCGGGGCTTGGAAGTGTATTCCTGCACGAGGGCGAAGACGCCGTCCGCAATCGGGATGCGGCCCTTTTCGAGGGTCTTCAAATCGCCGCGGCGCAGAAACTCGAAGGCCTTCTTGAACTTCTCGCTGAGGTAGTCGTATTTTTCGGCTAGCTGGATGGAGGTGTTGAGCATGCGAAAAAACCTTCTTTCGTATATGTTGTTGCCACCGCTTGCAGTATATCGCTAAAAGGGCCGAAAGCGCAAGCGCGTTTTCGGAATGGGCCGCAGCGATAGAGGAACTTTATAGCCCTTGAGCCAAAGGCTGGAATCCACAACTTGTTTCGTTCTTGTTGCAGTTTCAAAAGCCAATTTTTAGGATACATCGAAGAAAAACCAGCATTCTGCCGTTTTTTACTCCCAAAATGCGCACGATTCGCCCGCGGCGCTGCCATAGAGGCGGCGCCTTGCGCTTGCGCCGCCACAAATTGCGCGATATAATAAGGCTACAAACCGTTACCGAACTGAAAGGCTTAGGAGGGATGAAGATGGAGGCAATGGCGGGGTACGGCGTGAGCGCGCTGGTGATTTGCGCGTGCATTGGCGCGGCGCAGGGGCTGCGGCTTCTGGGGCGCGGGGCGATGTGGCTGCTGGAGCAGCTGCTGATCCGGGTTGGAATTTGACCTAAGCAGAATTTTAGCGTTTACGACCGAATAGGCAAAAGGAGGGCGCAAGCCTTCCTTCTTCTTTTATTTCCCAACGAATTTCGCCAAGCCTCATCTTGAATTCCACGAACTCCTTGTGTAGAATGAAGGGAGACATCGTCACAGCTTAGGGCTCATACACATTCGAAATGGGCATAAGAGGAGGGGGGAGGCGGCGAGATGCCACGGCGTTTTTTTCGTTTTTTTGCGTTGTTTGCGCTGCTTTTCATGCTCCCTTCCTGTACGAAGCCCGTGCGCACCGTGCCGATCTTTGTCGAACCTCCCCTGCCCGTGGCAAACGCTGCGGAGCCCAGCACTTCGCCGGAGCCCGAGGCCAGCGCGACTCCGGAGCCTGACCCTACGCCAGAACCCAGCCCCGAACCCACGGAAACCCCGGCTGAATACCCCCAGCCAGCGCTCCCCATCGTCTATTTGACCTTTGACGACGGCCCCTCCAAGAACACGGACCCGATTTTAGATATTTTACTCGACGAGGGCGTGCCGGCGACCTTCTTCGTCATCGGCGAGAATGCTGCCCGCAACACGGCCCGGATTCGCCGCATGGCCGAACAGGGCTGCGTGGTGGCTAACCATTCCAACACCCACAACATGCCCGAAATCTATAAGAGCCAAGAGGCCTTATTTGCCGATATTCAGGCCTGTACCGACACGATTCATTCGATTTTGGGCGAGGATTACCCCGTCAATCTCTTCCGCTTCCCTGGCGGCTCCACCGGCAAGCGCTGCCGCGGCTACCGCGACGCCGTCGCGGCGGCGGGGTATCGCTATTTCGATTGGAACGCGCTCAACGGCGATGCCGAAACCAGAACCCAGCGCAGCCCCGAAGAGCTGATGAACCGATTAAAGTCGACGATTCAGGATGTGCATGGCCGCAAGAATCACGTCATCATCCTGATGCACGATACGGGCTCCAAAACAAACACCGTGCTGATGGTTCGCGACGCGATTCACTATTTGAGGGAGCTTGGCTATTCCTTCGATACCCTCGACCATTACCCCCAAGCTGCGGCCCCTGCCCCCAGCGCCACGCCCGAGCTGGCGCCTTCGCCGGAGCCCGGCGCGTCCGAAGAAGCTCTCATCCAAGTGCCGGAAGAATAAAGCCCATTAAAAAGGTCTTGCTGCGGCAAGGTCTTTTTAATGGGCTTTTAAACGAAGAAATTCCCCAATCGGGCCGAAAAATGCCCTCTCGCACCTGGACTGCGGCCGCGGCGTCCAGCCTTTTGGCTTTCTTCGGCGGGTTTGGGATTCCCCGCATTCGCTTCGCGCCAATCGGCCCGCATCTGCCGGCCGGTTGCGCTAAAGCGCGCTCTAAAAAGGGCGCGTTTTTTTGCAAAAGGCCTTAAAACTTCCTCACCCAATGTGCGCCTCCCGCATATGGTACATTGACCTGCCTCAGAAAGGGGCGTCAAAAAGGAGGTTCTACATAATGTCGTTCTATTCCTATAAGAACACCGGCGCGGTGAGCTGCCCTGGCGTGCTCTCCGCAGGCGACTGCACCAAGGGCCTGAGCGAAAAGGTCTGCGTGCAGGTCAAGAAGGTCTACGACTCCTGCCTGTATCAGGCACAGCAGACCAAGATCAAGGTCAAGGTGACCGACATGCTCCCGGTTTACGACTGCGACTGCCCGCAGCCAGCCTTCACGGCCCCCATCATCTTTGAAAGCTGCCGCTCCTCCACGATCAACGGCACGCTCCGGGGCCTGACCATCGACCGCCTCTGCGACAGGCCGAACTTCGCCCGCGTGCGCGCCGCGGTAGACATCCCCATCGAGATCCTGTTCACCGACTGCAACTGCCGTGAGGGCATCGGCAAGGGCGTCGTCACCGTCAATCGCGACGTGCTGCTCTGCATCCCCGACGAGTCCATCGTGCCCTTCACGATCGAAACCCTGGTCAGCGCCATCTGCGTTTCGGGCAACTACATCGGCGACGACACCTTCGAAATCACCGTCTGCGTGACCATCATCATGAAGGTGCTTGCGGAAGTCGAAATGCTGATCCCCTCCTACGGGCTGTGCTCCGTGCCGCCCTGCGAGGAGTTCGCCGAATCCATCTGCGACGAATTCTTCTCGCTGCCGATCTTCCCGCAAAACCCCTGCGGAACGATCGCCTGCTAAAGGCCGCGGCTCCATCCTCTCTCTTCGCGACCTTTGTGCCCTGAAAAAGCATCCCCCCGGCCTTTGCCGAGGGGATGCTTTTGGCATGTTTCTGCCCTATTTGGCCGCGTCGGTCAGGCCCTCGCCCACGATGTAGCCGATGACGGAGCCGGTGGCCAAAACCAGGGCGGCGACGGCCTCGGCGCTGTTTTCGGGCGAGCCAAAGCAAAGGAGCAGGCCCGAAACAAGGCCGGCCACGGCCATCCAAAGCTTGCGGCTCGCAAGCTTCCTCCTCCAATCGATCTTTTGCCTTTCTTCCATCGTTTTTTCCTCCTTTATTCCCTTTCGGCCGTCTCAGCGGCCCTCTTCCGTCGGCAGCTGCAGGCAGCGCCGAACCAGATCCTCGGCCTGCCCGTTGCCGCCCAAAGCGCGATACTGCTCGCGCAGCGCTTCAAGGTTTTCCCTTTCGCCGATCGGGCAGAAGCCCTTTTGCATGATCTGCCCGTAGAGCTGGATGATGCGATCGCGCAGCAGGGCTTGCAGCCCTCGCCCGAGGGTTCGCTGGTAGGCGCAGAGCCTTCCGCCAAAGGCTGCCAGCGCGCCGCATACGCAGGGAACGGCCCAGCGCAGGATGAATTCAAGCATCGCCCGCAGCCTCCAGGAGCCTTGCGTATTTTGCCGAAATATACGCCGTGCGGCCCTTCCAAAGCAGCAGGTGCCAGCCTGGCACGCTGCCAAAAAAGGGGAACTCCTCGCCCGCGTGCACCGTGGCCAGCGGCAGTTTCTCGGTGCTCGGGTCAGGGCGCAGGTGCACGTTCGCACCGCTGACGCGCAGGGTGCCCAGGGGAAGGGGGGCGCCTTGCTCCTCGCCGTAATCGAAGAGCTGATCCATCACGCCCCAATGCGTCCACTTTCCCTCCTTCAGCTTGCTGATGACCAGCCCGTAATCCGCCCCCTTGCACTCCAGAACATGCCAGTCGAGAGCCCCGTCGCCATATCGGCAGAGCAAGAGGCCCACATGGCTGATCTTCGCCGAGTTTTCGCCCCTGAACAGCGCCACGCCAGGCATTTGCGGCAGGGCGGGCAGCCTTTCATCCGCCGCCGCTGGGGACTTTCTTCCGCACCAGCTCCTGTAGTTGCCCTTTGCCGTGCTGTCGAGCTTTTCGCCCGTCTGCAGCCCATAAAAGGCCTCCACTAGGCCGTTGCAATCGAAGATCGGCCGCCCCAGCCAGCGCTTCGTTCGCGCAAAGTAGCTCTCTGGGGCCTTGGGGTCGAAGTTCCTCGCCTGCGCTTGCAAAATCCCCTCGTTTGCAACCTGCCCCCTGGCGCCCCAGGAATAGCCCCACTGCCCCGGGGGCGGGTTCGCGGGCGCCTTGCCGGCTAAAACCACCGCATGCGGCTCAAAATAGGCCAAAAACTCACTGATACTGGGTTTTTTCACGTCTTTTTTCCTCCTTTCGCGCTGCCGCTTCCGATCCCCTTCCCCCTTTCCAAAGCAAAGAAACGATGTGTAGCTGTATCCTACGCCCTGCCTCGGGCCCGCGCGCCCGGGATTTTGGCAAACCCTTTTTCCCGTGAGGGAAAAGGGCCGCGCCCCCTTGCGAGTTCATCAAAAATGCGCAAAAAAAGCGCTGCCGCTGAAGTTGACGGCACCGGTTCGTCGGCCTATAATGAAAAGAATTGAATTCCAATAGGGGGCTTTGCCGTGCGGCGCGATGGCGATATGACTCAAGGCAATATCTGGCGGCTTTTAACGCTTTTTGCGGTTCCCTTGCTGCTGGGCAACCTGCTGCAGCAGCTTTATAACGCAATTGATGCGATCATCGTGGGCAGCTACGTCGGCAAGGAGGCCCTGGCGGCCGTCGGCTCCACAGGCCCCCTCATCAACATGATCATCGCGTTTTTCATGGGCATGTCCACGGGTGCCAGCGTGCTGATCTCGCAGTTCTTCGGCGCGAAGGATGCAAGGGGCCTGCACGACACCGTGCATAGCGCCATCTTCCTGTCGCTTGTGCTGGGTCTTGCCCTCAGCGCCGTGGGCGTGATCTGTTCGCCCTTTCTGCTCGAGTGGATGAAGACCCCTCAAGAGATCCTCCCCGACGCGAACGAGTACCTGCGCGTCTATTTTTGGGGCATGAGCTCGCTCACGGTCTATAACATGGGCGCCGCGATTCTCACCGCCGTGGGCGACTCTAGGCGCCCGCTCTATTTCCTGATCCTTTCCGCCGTGCTGAACGTCGTCGGGGATCTGGCCTTCGTGCTCCTCTTCCACATGGGCATCGCGGGCGTCGCCTGGGCCACGGTGCTGGCGCAGGTGGTTTCAGCAGCGCTGGTGATCATCGTCCTCCTGCGGGCAGAAACCGATTATAAGCTCATTCCCCGCGATTTACGCCTCCATCGCGGCATCGTTCAGAAGATCGCCGGCATAGGCCTGCCGGGCGCCGTGCAGCAGGCCATCATCAGCATTTCAAACATCGTGGTGCAGGCCTACATCAATGGCCTTGGCACCGTGACCGTCGCAGGCTACAGCGCTGCCTCCAAGCTCGACGCCTTCATCACCCTCCCGGTGCAAACCATGGCCTTGGTCGCGAGCACCTTCGTTGGGCAAAACCTGGGCGCCAGGCAGGTTGGGCGCGCGCGCCGGGGCGTTAACATCTCGCTGATCCTGGGCCTTTCGGCCACACTTGTCATCGCCGCCCTGGCGCTGCTCTTCGGCAGGCCCCTTTTGCGCTTCTTTTCGACCGATGAAGCGGTCCTTTCGGATGGATTCCGCTTCATGCTGGTCTTCGTGCCCTTTTACTTCATCCTCTGCGGCACCCAGATCCTTCCCGGCGCCCTTCGCGGCGCCGGCGATGTTCGCTTTGCCACGCTGGCCTGTATTATCAGCTTCGTGGGCCTCAGGCAGCTCTTTCTATTCTTGGTCACAAAGCTGAACTATTCCATCGAAACCGTGGGCCTGAGCTACCCCGCAACCTGGCTGATCGCGGCCATCGCCATCCTCATTCATTATCGCCGCAGCGACTGGAGCCGCTTTGAGCCGGCTCAAGAGACCCCCGCGGAGGAAGCCCCGACCGATGCGGGCGGCTAATCCTGCACAAAAACCAGGGTTTTTGCGTCAGAAAGCCCCCAATGAAAGCGATACCCGCCCTCGTTAAAGCCCTTTACATCCTCGAGCGAATCGATCCGCTCCTTCACGAGATAGCGCGCCATCAGCCCGCGCGCCAGACGCACGCCGGCAACCGTCGCGCTCAGCCTTCCCTGCTTTCGCACCAGGAAACGGCAGTGCGTGACCCTGTCTTCCGGCCGCAAAAAGGGCTTAACCAGCCTAAAATAGTCCTGCGAAGCGATGTTTAGCAGCTCTTCGCCCTCGCGGAAGAGCTCTGCGTGGATTTTAGCGCCCCAAAAGGCGTAGAGGTCGCCGCCGCGCGGCTTGAGCCCGCCAAGGCCAAGCCGGTGGTTTTGCATGCCGTCAAAGGGCCGCAAAAGCCCGTAAAACGCGCTGAAAACCCTTAAGTGCGCCTGCGCGAAGGCCCAATCCTCCGGCGCGAAGTCCTCGGTGCCCATGGCTCTGAAGGCGGCGCCGTAAAACGACGAAAGCATCGCCTCCCCGGGCTCCCTCAAGTTCAGCGCCCTGTAGTATTCGAACATCGCAAAGGCCTTTTCCCCATCCAAATCGAGCAGGTTCTCGAGCTCCCAGGGCGACTTTTCGCGCAAAACAGCTAAAATCTCTTCGGATTCGCCTAAAAACAGCGGCCTTTCAACCCGGATCCCTTCCGGCGTGAAGGGCTTTACATTCCTCGCCGGGGAAAGCACGGTCAGCATCTCAAAACCCCCGCTTTCACGCATTTAAAAAGGGCGTTGGCTCCCGCCAACGCCCTTTCTTCGACGAATTTACGCCTCAGCCGGCGCGCCTACGGGGCAAGTCCCCGCGCACGCACCGCAATCAATGCAGGTATCCGCATTAACCACAAACTTTCCGTCACCTTCGGATATGGCACCTACGGGGCACGCCGGCTCACAAGCGCCACAGCTAATGCATTCGTCAGTAATCTTAAATGCCATTATACCACCTCCTACATTTCTACAGGCGCGTTGCAGCCCCTGATTGCCCCCATTTTAACATTGAAGCGCTTCCCGCGCAAGTGCTTTTTACTGGGGCGGGCGCCATGTAAGCTCGACCGCCTGCGGACGGCCGAGCGCCCTTCCATTCACCTTGAAATAGCCCGTTCAAGCGGCAGGGAAGCAGCAGAAAAGAGGGATGCGAAATGCGGAGGGTAAACGCCAGCCTTCCTGCGATGGCCAGCCCATCTCAGAGCGGGGCCGCGAACGGCGGTGATTTCCTCCTTCGCGGCCCTGCTTTGCCAAAGAGCGGGCCGAATAGCCGGCCCGTTACCCGCGAGGAGCAAGGCAGCGCGGCAGTCCGAAGCCCTCTTCAAAAAAAGGGGGCGGATCGCTGCGCGCCCTTTCATTCGTCTTGAAACGGCCCGTTAAAGAGGCGAGGAAGCAGAAAAGACAGGGCGAAGTGCGGAGGGCAAGCGCCAGCCTTCATGCGATGGCCAGCCCATCTCAGAACGGGGCCGCGAACGGCGGTGATTGCCCCTTCGCGGCCTCGCCTTGCCAAAGAGCGGGCAGAATAGCCGGCCCGTTACCCGCAAGGAGCAAGGCAGCGCGGCCATCCGAAGTCCCTTTTCAAAAAAGGGGGGCGGGCGGCCGCGCGCCCTTCCATTCGCCTTAAAACGGCCCGTTTAAGTGGCAGGGAAGCCGTGGAATCAAAAGGGGGATGTGAAATGCGGAGGGCAAGCGCCAGCCTTCCTGCGAGGTCAGCCCATTTCAGATCAGGCCTAGGAACGGCGGCGGTTGCCCTTCGTGGCCCCGCCCTGGCGATATAGCCGGCTCGTTACCAGCAAGGAGCAGGGCGGCGCGGCCATCCGAAGCCCATCTTCAAAAAAGGGGGCGGGTTGCCGCGCGCCCTTCCATTCGCCTTGAAAAGGCCCGTTCAAGTGGCGAGGAAGCAGCAAAGCCAGGGCGAAATGCGGCGGGCAAACGCCAGCCTTCCTGCGATGGCCAGTCCATCTCAGAGCGAGCCTGCGAACGGCGGTGATTTCCCCCTTCGCGGCCCCGCCCTGGCGATATAGCCGGCCCGTTACCCGTAAAGAGCAAGGCAGCGCGGCCATCCGAAGTCCCTTTTCAAAAAAGGGGGGCGGGCGGCCGCGCGCCCTTCCATTCGCCTTAAAACGGCCCGTTT